>CAMYJL010000056.1:0-8318 GCA_947258645.1 uncultured Nitrospinota bacterium | reverse complement strand
TGCGCTGGTGAAGTTCAAGAAGCTGGCCGGCGGCGGATATTTTAAGATCATTAATCAGTCGGTACCCGTCGCACTCCGGCGTCTTGGCTACACGGAAGATCAGGTCCGCGGCATCGTCGGCTACTGCAGGGGCCGGGGCACCCTCACAAACGCCCCCCATATCAATCCCGAATCTCTTTTGGAGAAGGGCTTCACCGACAAGGTGATTGAAAAAGTGGAGGTCGCGCTTGAGGACGCCTTCGAGCTTCAGTTCGCTTTCAGCAAGTATACACTCGGCGAGGATTTTTGCCGCGAAAACCTGGGATTAAGCAAAGAGCAGCTCGCGAACTGGAACCTCAACATCCTCGAGGCGATTGGATTCACACCCGGCCAGATTCGCGAAACCAACGACTATGTTTGCGGAAAGATGACGATTGAAGGCTCTCCCGAGATAAAGGAAGAGCACCTGAAAATATTCGACTGCGCGAACAAATGCGGCCGCGAGGGAGAACGCTTCATCGAGCCGATGGCGCATGTGCGGATGATGGCTGCGGCCCAGCCGTTCATTTCCGGCGCTATCAGCAAAACCATCAACCTTCCGAACGAAGCGACCATCGAAGATATCCATGAGCTCTACGCGGAGTCGTGGAAGCGGATGACCAAATCCATCGCGCTTTACCGGGACGGCTCCAAGCTCAGCCAGCCGCTGTCCGCGCAGTTGACTACCGGGCTTTTTGACGAGGCCGAAGAAGAACGCCCGGCTAAGGGCGACAGCGCCCCGGTCCGCATGGCTCAGCAGATTATCCGCAGATACGTTTACCAGTCGCGCCGCCGGAAACTCCCCACCCGCCGGGCGGGCTACACCCAGAAGGCTGTTGTCGGAGGCCATAAGGTCTACCTGAGGACCGGGGAGTTCCAGGATGGCTCGATTGGTGAAATCTTTATTGACATGCACAAGGAAGGCGCCGCTTTTCGCAGCCTGATGAATTGTTTTGCCATCGCGATCTCGCTTGGACTTCAGCATGGCGTTCCGCTGGATGAGTTTGTGGATGCGTTCGTCTTCACAAGGTTTGAGCCCGGCGGGATTGTGGACGGCAACCCGCACATCAAGATGAGCACATCGATCATCGACTACATCTTCCGGGAACTCGCCATCAGCTACCTAGGCCGCAACGACTTGGCACAGGTGACGCCGGAAGACCTTCGCAGCGACACCATTGGCCGCCCGGAAAATGAAATCCCGGAATTTGACGCCGAAGAGGAAGAAGCCGTCGAGACCGTGGACATCGTGCCAAGCACAAAAGTTCCGCGCAGCGACCATCTTCACCCAGGATTCAAGGATGAAAATGGCGCCGTTGCCGAAAAGTCAGAGTTGATTTCAGCTGCCGGCAACGTCCAAACGAGCGCTCAGGATGAGGCGCGCGCCAAGGGATACGAAGGCGAGGCGTGTGGAGAATGCGGCCATTTCACCCTCGTTCGCAACGGCACATGCCTCAAATGCATGACGTGCGGAGCAACGAACGGGTGTTCCTGACGATATATCCCTGGCGTAGGGGTAACGGGCGGACTCTGCGTCAGGTCGAGGACCGGGAGGTGGCCTTGGAGGCGGCCTCCCGGTCCTCCCCAAAAATATGAGATGGATTTCCCGTCATAGGGGTAACGGGCGGACTCTGTGACGGGACGAGGGCTGGCAAGCGGCCTTGGAGGTTTGTTTGCCAGCCCTCCCTATTTCACATCTTCCTGTCAGGCTCGCTTGACACCATCCCCCCCTTCACCTAATTTCAAAACCCATCAGGGGGCGTAGCTCAGCTGGGAGAGCGCGTGGATCGCACCCACGAGGTCAGGGGTTCGAATCCCCTCGCCTCCACCAAGAAACCTCCTCTGTTTAAGACAAATCCTTATTTTTACCGCACCAGGCTTTCCAGCCCGAACTGTTCCGTTCCGAAATTTCGGGTCTGATCCGTTCCTGATGGCAGGGTGAAGGTAGCGCAGTTAGAGCGCCTCCCCGCATCTGGATTCGAGCGTTCCGCCCGTATAGACCCCATTTTGCGGCCTTCACCCATACCCCGCAGACACACCAGCAACTGAGCAAAAAAGACATCCAACTCCAATTTTTTATTGACAGGCGGAGGATTTAAGGCCATATATCAGACTAGATAGTCTTAAATATGGCCGACCCTCCCTCCCCGTCGTCCCAACCCAATAATGGAAATAATAACAATGCTTTCCTTATCGAAGACGACGGGCTACGCCATCGCCGCCATGAGCTGTCTGGATGGGCCGGACGGGCGGCCCGTCAGCGTCCACGATGTCGCTGCGTGCACCAGCATCTCCCATTCCTATCTCTCTAAAATCATTCAAACCCTCGCAAATAAAAATCTGGTCAAAACGAAGCGGGGCTACACCGGCGGACTGCTGCTCATGCACCCCCCCGAGGAAATCACACTGCATGAAGTGGTGGTGGCCATCGAAGGCGACGAATGGATCGGAAAGTGCCTCCTGAGGCTCGAGGGCTGCAACAGCGCCTGTCCAACCCAGGCCTTTTGGGATGAAGAAAGAAGCCGAATCGAAAATGAACTTCCCAGAACCTGCAACAACAGGAGATTTGCAATGAAAATAAAAAGGAGAACGTTCCTCAAGGGATCAGCCGGCATCGCGGGAGGCGGTGCGCTGGCGTCCCTCTTCTCGAAAGGCCCGAGGACCCTCATGGCCGCGGCCGCCGAAGGAGGCGGGAGTGCGCTGAAAGAGGAGGTGGTTCCCACCACCTGCTGGATTGGCAAGCAGGACTGCGGGATGCTGGCCAAGAAAATCAACGGAAGGGTGGTGAAGTTCGAGGGCCATCCGGACAACCCCAAAAACCGGGGCAAACTCTGCCCGAAGGGTCAAGCCCAGATCATGGCGGTTTACGACCCCAACCGGGTCAAGACGCCGCTCATCCGGACGAATGGAAAGGGCATTCCCGGAAAATGGCGCCAGGCCTCCTGGGATGAGGCTCTGGGCCTTGTGGCCGACAAGATTAAAGACGTGCGAAAGCGCGACAAGCGGTTGCTGATCTGGCAGAAAGGGCGAAGCAAAGCCAAGAAATTCTATGATACCGCTTTCGTAAAAGCTTCAGGGGCAACCAAGCTGCATCATGGGGCCTATTGTTCGGACGCGGGCTACCGCGCCTTGGAGTACACGATCGGCATGCACGCGGTTTTGCACCCCGATTTCCGCCATTGCAATTACCTCCTGGCCTGGGGCTGGAACACCACCGGTGCGGGAGGAAACAAGACCTGCTGGCTCACGTGGCCGCAGCAACTCGTCGAGGCCAAGGAGCGGGGCTTGAAGATGGTCTCCCTCGACCCCCGGAGCCGGGGCACGGCCCACTTCGCCGACGAGTGGGTTCCCATCCGACCGGGTACCGACCTCGCTTTTGCCCTGGCCCTGTCCAATCAACTGATCGCCAAGGGCTTCGTTGACGAGGGCTACCTGATCAAACACACCAACTCGCCCTATCTGGTGAAGGAAGACGGTTTCTTCCTCAAGGTGGATGGTAAAGAAGCGGTGTGGGACACCGCCCAGAACAAGGCCGTTCCGTTCGACGCCAAGGACGCCAAACCCGCTCTCGACTGGGCGTTCACGGCGGACGGCAAGAAGGTGAAAACCGCCTTCCGCAAGTTCAAGGAGCACGTGGCCTCCGCCACGCCGGACTGGGCAGCAAAAATCTGCGGCGTCAATGCCGATCAGATCCGCAAGATCTCAAACGATCTGGGCGAGAATTCGAAGATCGGCGCCACCAAGGTCGTGGACGGGGTCGAGCTGCCTTACCGCCCGGTCGGGGTCATGGCCTATCACATGGCACAGCAGGAGATGGGTTTCCAGGCGATCCGGGCCATGGTTCAGGTGTTCATGCTCCTGGGCGCCATCGAGGCGGTGGGCGGCGTCCGAAGCGACTGGAAGTGGAAGCTGCACAAGGGTTACAAGTCGCTGGACAAGGCCAAGGTCAAGAGCCCGCCTTACAACGTCTACCTCAAGAACTCGAAGTTCTTCCCCATCAACAGCAATCTCTCCGGCATGGTGGCCAAGGCGATGCTGGATCCCAAAAAATACGGGGTGGACTACGTGCCCGAGGTAATGATCATCCACATGGCGAACCCGCTCGGTTCGTTCTGTTCCACGCCGGAGTTCATGGCGTCCTACAAGAAATTCAAGTTCATCGCGGCCATCGACCCCTGGATCTCCGAGACAAACGACATGTTCGCCGACGTCATCCTCCCCGCCGCCACCATCGAGAAGTACGAGGGGCCGATCAGCGCCAGCGAGCCGTACAACTCGGCGGACACGCTCCGGATTCCGCCCATGAAGCCGCTTTACGACAGCCGGGGGGACATCCAGATCTACATGGATCTCTGCGAGAAGACAGGCATCCTCTTCGGCAAGAAGGGATATCTGGCGCAGGTCAACAAGGCCCTCAAACTCAAGGGCAAGTACGCGCTCCCGCTCGATCGAAAACCGACCGAGCGGGAGATCTTCGACCGTTGGGCCAAAGCCCAGGGCTTGAAAGAAGGCGTGAAGTTCTATGAGATGAAGGGTGTGCGCGTGAAGGGCCCGGTGAAAGCCAATAAGTCTTACGGCTTCGCCGCGAAACCGCCATTCAACGGCATCAAGCACCGCCTCTACGGCGAATCCCTCCTGAGGATTCAGAAGGAGATGAAGGCCAAGGGGGCGGAGGATATCTATTACCGCGACTACACGCCGCTGCCCACCTGGCGTACACGCACTCTGGACAAGTCGCCGTCCAAGTACGACCTCTACCTGATGAGCTACCACCTCATCGAGTACAAGCAAGCAAGAACCTCGTTTGTGCCCCTGCTCGCCGAGCTGGCTCCCGAGCAATGGCTCGACGTGAATCCCAAGACGGCCAAGGCCAAGGGGCTCAAAGAGGGCGATATGGTCTGGGTCGAATCCCAAAATGCCATCACCGGGGAAACCCGCAAGGTCAAGGTCAAGGTGGCCATCAAGCAGGGCATCCGGCCCGATGTCGTGGCCATGCCGCACCACTTTGGCGGATGGACCTACCAGTGGCAACGGGACCGGGGTCCCAATTCCAACAACCTGTTCTTCACCGGTGAGGGGTATGTGACCAACACTGCCGACCAGTCCTTCCAAGTGAAGGTACGGGTCTTCAAAGCCTGAGGGGAGGTGAGTTTCCATGGCACGCTACGGAATGGTGATCGAACTAGACAAATGCACGGGGTGCCGCGCTTGCATGGTGGCATGCAAGGTGGAAAACAACACCCCCGAAGGGGTCTTCTGGATGAACCTGGTTCGCTACGAGGAGGGGACATACCCTAAAACCGTGAACTGGTTCATGCCCCGGCCCTGCAACCACTGCGACAACGCACCCTGCATGGCGGTGTGTCCGACCAAGCCCAAGTCACGCTACCGCCGGGCGAACGGCCTGTTAGCCACGGACGCGGACACCTGTATCGGCTGCCGCTACTGCGAGAAGGCATGTCCGTACGGGGTGAACTTCTTCCACCCCGAAGACCCCAAAAAGAACAATTACCTCGATTGGGGTGATAAAGACCTGCAGAAAGCCACCAACGGGGCGAGTCCGCCCTACAAAAACCCGATTTTCGACACGAAAGTCGGCAAGGAACAGCGGAAGATCGCAGGCAGCAACCACCGCCCGAAGGTGGTGGACAAGTGCACCTTCTGCGTCCACCGCGTGGAGAAGAGCCTTCAGCCCGCCTGTGCGGATACCTGCCCGACTTCGGCCATTACGTTTGGCGACTTGGATGAGCTGACGAGCGATATCAATAAAATCATCCAGCGCAAGAAGGCATTCCGATATCTGGAGAAGGCGGGAACCAAGCCCAAGGTGTACTATGTGGGCGGCATGCGGCCTGGCTCCGAATCAAGGGAAATCGAGAAAGTCCAAAGAAAGAAGACCTGATCGTCTCCCGGTATTCGCTATGCTGGAGGCCTCCCCCGGGGGGTCTCCAGTCATGTTGGCCCCATTTTTTTGATCTCGGCTATCGCGTTTGAATCTGGTCGTGCGGAGCGGCTATCGTTCGGAACGAATCGCAACGCATGAAGAGGGCAGGTTTGTCCGTTCAAAGGTGGGTCATGGCTGAGGCACATAGCAATGAAGCGGAGATTCCGCTGAAGGAATTGGCGGTCCTCCGCCAGGGCGTCTATCGGCTCTTGAGCTCGGCTTTTCTGAGTCCGGACCCGGAATGGATGAATACTTTCCCTCCGCTCGCGGCCGGGCTTCGGGAGGAGTGTCGTCCATTGACGCAGTTCGCCTTCTGGGGAGAGTGGGAGAAGACGCTGGACCTCCTGGAGAATCTGTCAGCGGACGACCTCCAACTCATGGAGTCGTTCTACGTCAACCACATGATGGTCACCGGCAGCCCGGATGTGTGCTCTCCCTACGAGTCTTTCTACGTCGGGCGTGAGGAGGTGGCGATACTGATCAGCGATCTGGACGGTCAATATGCCGAAGACGGTTTCGCCGTATCCGATTCCACTTATCAGACGCCCGACCATGTCAGCGTGCAGCTCGAATTCATGAGCATGCAATGTGCCCTGGAGGCGCAGGCATGGGAAGAAGAAGCGTCGGAAGATGCGGTGGTCCGACTGAAGCGGGAGGATTCGTTTTTGAACGCGTATTTACTCCGCTGGTTTCCGTATTTCGCCGGCCGTCTGAGGCATATGCATCCGGATACCTTTTACGCGCAAGCCGCCGGGGCGGGATATGCCTTTCTGGTTCACGAAAAGGATCTCATTGCATCCCTTCAGGCGAGGTTTCGGGAAGGAGTGAAAGGATGATCGTATTGTTGTGCCGGGAACTGGAGGCGCTTGAAAACGGCTTGGATCTGAATGATATCTCAAGCGCTCTCGCGGGCGTAGATGTTCGTCCGGTATCCGGCCCCTGCAATCGGCCCGATCGCTGGCTGGAACTTGAAGCGAACCGATCGGAGCGGTTCGTTCTGGGTGTTTGTGGCATCAGCGAAGAGAGAAAAGAGCGCCATGCCCGTTTTCGAAAGCTCGGCGTCGATCCTTCCGCGGTGGAGATGGTTGACCTGAGCGGATGTCTCCGAGACGGCGGAGGAACGGCGAGGGCAAAACTTCTCCTTCAGGCGGCCGTGGCCAAGGTCGGGGCCTGCGGCGGTAGCCGGCCGGAAAACGCCAGGATGCTGGTCAACTGGGAACAGCAGATGAGCCGCCGATCTCTCTTCACCCTTCCGCCGGTCCGCTATGAGATCATCCCTTCGATTCGCGAGGAAGCGTGCGCGGCCGAACAGGGGTGCCGGATATGCCACGATCTTTGTCCGCACTCAGCGCTGACAATCGGCGCTTCCGGAAAGATGGACCTCGTCAAGGAAAAATGCACCGGCTGTGGCGCCTGCGTTCCGGTCTGCCCCCGGGAGGCGTTCGAATTTCCAGGCGCCTCTTTGCCGCAGCTTCAGGCGCAGGTGGGGGCGCTCCTCCAGGGCGCCGGTGAAACGGCCGATCGACGGGGGATTCTGTTCCTGTGCCACAACGCGGCCGCCGCCCTTCGGGAGTCCGGCGCATCGCCGGAGGGGTGGCTTCCGGTCGAGGTTCCCTGCCTCGCGATGGTGACGGCCGGTTGGATTCTGCAGTGCATGAACAGGGGCGCCGCCGGCGTCGGACTGTTGCCGTGCCCCGGCGAAGAATGCCGCTTCGGGGAGCGTGAGGCGCTGAAGAGCCGGGTGGCGTATTGTGACGCCTTGCTGGGGGAGATGGACCTTCCGGCGGGGACGGTCCGCCTCTTCGAGCCGGGGGAGCCGTTCGAGACCGCAGCACCTGAACGACTCTTCCCAGCTTCAAATGGAAATGGGGCGGGAAGACCGCAGGCGGCGCCGCGCTTTTCTCCTCACGGGACCGCGGAAGCGATTTTGGGGATGGCCCGCCGGCACCACACGCCTTTGGACCTCGCCCTGGACCACCCGGCCTCCCCGCTGGGAGTGGTGGAAGTTGGAGAGAGTTGCACCTCATGCGGCGCTTGCGTCTCCGCCTGCCCCGCACATGCGTTGTCCCTCGATCAGGAAAACGAAGGAATTACGCTCACCTTCCATGCGCCGGCATGTGTGAGTTGCGGCGGGTGCATCCCCGTCTGCCCTGAAAAAGTGGTCAATCTGGAAAAGAGGACCGCCCTGTCGATCCTCGCCCAGGAGAAAACACCGCTTCACCGCGACACGGCTCCCCGGTGCGTCAATTGCGGCGAGCCCGTTGCGCCGCAGGCCATGCTGGATCACATTACCACCCTCCTCGGCGATAGCCCCGTTTCGTCCACCCTGCGGAAATACTGCCTCGAGTGCAGAAAG
>CAMYJL010000055.1 GCA_947258645.1 uncultured Nitrospinota bacterium | reverse complement strand
CTTCAAAATGGGGGAAGGCTTTCTTGAAAGCGATGTCGTTCCGGCGAAAGGGCACCTCCGGCGAGATCATTCCGGTGGTGTCGGTGTTCATCGAAAGTGTTTGAAGCGCGTAAGCGAGCGCGGCGGCGGTGAGCGCCAGCGAGACCGCGAGGACGAGCCCCGATCCTCTCCGGACAAAATCCATCCACCTGACGAGAGCTCGCGCCCCCCAACCGGATGCTGCCTCGTGCACGCTTTTTCCTTTCCACAGCCGGGGCGTTACGACCGAGAGACATCTCAAATGGAAGCTGTTAGTGTGGCGGCGTGGAATTTCGCGGGAGAGCCGCTTCCTTCCCGCCCGTTCCACTTTTCATTTCGGCCGTCGGAAACAACCCGGGAGAGGAGAAATCCACCATGACTCTCTCCGCCGTCCGCGTTCTCGCCGCATATTTCCTCGTCTTCATCATCATCCATCCCGCCGGGGCGGCCGAGCGGCCGAGCGGGCCGGTCCGCAAGCTGAACAGAGCCCTGCTCCAGGCCATGCAAGGCGCCGACGCCCTCGGCTTCGAGGGGCGCTACAAGCTGCTTGCCCCCGTCCTCACGCGCGTATTCACCTTCCCGGACATGGCCCGCGTCTCCGTCGGCCGAAACTGGCACCAACTGAGCCCCGCCCAGCGGGGGCGCCTGACCGACGCCTTCGCAAAGAGCAGCATCGCCACCTTCGCCGCCCGCTTCGATGGCTATTCGGGTGAGCGTTTCGAGGTGACGGGCGAGCGGCCCGGCCTGCGCGGCGCCGTCATTGTCGATAACCGGATCGTCAAACCGTCGGGAGAAATCGTACCCATCAACTACCTGCTCCGCAAATTGGACGGAAAGTGGCGGATCGTCGATGTCTTTTTGAAAGCCCGGTACAGCGAACTCGCCATCAAGCGCTCCGAGTACCGCTCCATTATCAAACGGGGGGGGGTCGAAACCCTCATTCGAAAACTCAACGAAAAAACCATCCGGATGAAATCGAACGGCGGCGGCTGAGGGCGCGGCCGGAGTCAACCCAGGAGGAATGGTGATGAAGGTGATCGCGGACCTGTGCGTCGTACCGCTCGGGGTGGGCGTTTCCGTTTCGAAATACGTCGTCGCCTGCGAGGAGATTCTCGAAGCCGCCGGGCTCGAGACGAAAATGCACGCCTACGGGACGAACGTCGAGGGAGAGTGGGAGGCCGTGTTCGGCGCGCTCAAGCGCTGCCACGAGAAGCTGCACGAAATGGGCGTCCCCCGGGTCTCGACCAACCTCCGCCTCGGCACCCGGACGGACCGGGAGCAGACCATGCAGGACAAGGTGGACAGCGTGCTCGATAAGCGGTGAGCCGTCTATTTATCTATTTTGATATTGAAAGGATCTTTCAAAACCGTGTAGTACGCCACGACCGCCACGGCGACGACGATGACGACCACCCAGAGAAACGTGCCCACGATATGCACCTCATTCCATGCGCAGATGAGTATATGACCCGATTTTTCCGATAGGGCGATATTACAGCACGGCGGAAGGCGCCGGTAAAGTTCTTTCGTATCGGCAGAAAAAAAGGCGCTCGGGAATCTACCCTACAATTCGAGGATGAAACTCTCCCGCCGGTGAAAATCGGGCTCCGGGCCGGGGTGGGCGAGCGCCCAGAAGGTCAATTCCCCATTCTTTTTCTTGATGACGGCGCTGACGCCCGCCTCCAGCACCCCCCCCGGCGGGACGATCCGGCTCAAATCGATCTCCAGCGAGAGCCGCAAAACGTCCGGGTCTCTTTCAACGTGGAACGGGAGCGAGGCGAAAGCCTCCTCCTCTTCCATCCCTTCCCGGTAATCCGCGAAGCGGTAAATATTCCATTCCCCGGACGGGGAGAGATTGAACTCCCGATATTCGGGAGAATTTTTCACGGCGAGGAAAAATTCAAAGCAGGTCTCTTCCCAAAGACCGCCCCTCCGGGCGGGGGCCGCCGTCTCGGGTATCGCGAGTTCATCCAGAGGGCCGGTGAGTTCATAGCGGAGGACAAGCGCACCAGACCGCCGGGCGACATCGCCCGCGATCCGGAAAAAACCCGACGGGGAAAAAGGATGAAGAGAAAAGCCCAGGACGGTCATTCCGCCGCCATACAATCGCCGACACGGGGACGAGTCATTCTAGAGCCACTTTTTATTCTTGAAATAAATCGCCATCAGGACGGCGAGGACGACCATCACGAAGAGGGTGATGTAGCAGGCACCCTTGACCTTGAGCTCGGGCATATGCTCAAAGTTCATTCCGAACACCCCGGCGATGAAGGTGAGCGGGATGAAGATCGTCGCGATGATCGCCAGGACCTTCATGACCTGGTTCATGTCGTTGCTGACGGTCGTCATGTAGAAGTCCTGCAGGTTCGAGACCATATCCCGGTTGTAGTCGAACACCCGAATCCGGGACCGCTTCATCTTCTGCTCGCCCGTATGGACGAGACTGCCCGGAAGGAGATTCTCGCGCATGCTTTCAGGCTGGCCGACTCCGTCCTAATCATCCGCGGGCGATTCAAGACCAAACCCATCCAGCAGTAGAACGTGCGCCGGGAAAGTTCTTCTCCGGTGACGGTTCCGCCCACCTAATTGAGAATGATATGGGAAAAGTTAATATCGACTACGTCATCGGTCATCCCAGAGATAGGGAATTCACAGGAAATTTAATATCTATTTTAAGGGAGTCGATTTCCCATAAGTTGAGATCGAGCTTTGCCCTTCTGCCAACAAGTCACCCGGCAAAATGGGTCTTTCCGGAAGACGAAACTCAATCTTTCTGGTTTTTCCTGCTCGATGAAGAGTCAGGCGAACCATATCCCCCACTTTCAGTGATTGGATAAATTTTTTAAAATTCTTTGGTTTAGCAATGGGGAGTCCGTTCGCAACTGTTATGATGTCACCCCCTAAGAGAACTTCCTCACCAGCGATCTGGATAGGAAGCACGCCTCCACGAACCTCCAGCTTCTGAGCGGGGCTTCCCGGTTCCACCGTTTCGACCAAATAGCCGTCGACGAGAGGAAAATTCAGGAAAGATCGGAATTCCTCCCCGATCAGCTTCCCGCTGACGCCCAGCCATGGACGGATGATCCGGCCGTCCTTGACCAACTGAGGTACCACCTTTTTCGCAATATGGCTTGGCACGGCGAATCCAATGTTTTGGGCCCCGAGAAACCCTGCGGTGTTGATTCCAATGGCCTCACCGCATCGATTCAAAAGGGGGCCACCCGAATTTCCCGGATTGATAGCTGCGTCCGTCTGGATAAACGGCAGGGATAGGCTCATCGGAGAATCAGGCAAAATTCTGTTGACCCCCGAGACTACCCCGCGGGTCAGGGTCTGCTCCAAACCCAAGGGGTTTCCGACGGCCACAACTTCCTCGCCAATTCGGATCTTTTTCGAATCCCCCAACCTCAAGACGGGAAGACCTTTTGACGGTACCGGAATCCGCAGCACTGCCAGATCCAGGATGGGATCAGCGCCAACCATCTGGGCTGGCGCTTTTTGTCCGTTGTCCATAAGAACCATGATGGCTTGGCGACCGAAAACAACGTGAGAGTTGGTCAGTACCAGCCCGTCCTTGCTAATGATGAAGCCTGTGCCAATTCCCGTCTCGACGCGATCCTTTAGCTTAAAGGGGTTGATTCGAATTGCAGAGATAAATACGACAGCGGGGGAAACCCGCTTAAAAAGGTCTGGAATGGATTCTGTACAACCGGCTCTCGCATTTGCCTGGAGAGAGAATATCCCTGCCAATAGAGAAACTATCGCTATCACCACCAGCTTGTGTCTCATTATTCGTATCCTTTTCGTGTGTTCAGACTTTACGATAAAAGTAAACCATAAAGTGGGGCAATGCGCCGAAGGAGAGATATTTCGCTAAATTTCGGAGGTCATGCCTCCTCGCCAGATTCCTGTGACTGCGAGGAGCCAGCCACCCTTGGAGTCGAAGACGTACTCGCCCCCGCGGTTGCAGGATTTCCCTGGGAAACACCTTCATCTTTCTTGGGAGGATTGAGGGATTCCTTAGGGGCATTGCTGAACTCAACCTTCACATCCGGATTTCCGATCTCGCGGATGATGATGTCCATGATATCGCTTGTGATGCGCTGGCGTTCCTGAACCTTCGTCTTGTACCGCAGTCTGAGAATGATTCCCTTATCCGAAATCTCCACGCGGACGAATGGGATTTCACCTGTTTCACGGATGATATCAGCGGTGACTTCGCTGGCAGCCTGAATCAGGATCTCCTTGGCTTGGGCAGAATCGGAACGGTTACTGATAACCACCTGGAGTTCGTCCAGGATATAGGGCGAATCATGCGTATAGTTCACGATCACCTGCTGGAAGAGAATGGAATTAGGGATCATCACGGTGCGCCCGGAAAGTTCTTCTCCGGTGACTGTACCGCCCACCTGATTGAGGATGATATGGGAAAAGTTAATATCGACTACGTCACCGGTCATTCCAGAGATGATAATCCGGTCTCCAATCCTGAAGGGGTGTCTGGCAATGACCATGAGCCACGCCGCGATCCCGGTGACCGGCCCCTGAAGCGACCAGCCGAACACCATGGCCAGAAAAGCAGCCGAAATTCCAACAGAAGCAATCGAGCCCGAAAAACTCACCCCTGCAAATATGAGCCCGCACCCTATCCACAACACCCGCCACAGAAGTAGAAAGTGAGTTGCATTTTCCTGCTTGAGCGCCCGCTCCGTCAAATACCGGGCGACCATGGGAGTGGCAAACTGATATGTGATCCAAATTGCATATATGACAAGCAGGCTTAGAAATATTCCCTCATCGTAGGGATTGGTGGTATTGCCCGCCCAGAAATAAAGGGCGAGCAGGATCCCTGCAAATGGCAAGTGGACAAACAGTTTTTTCATGGAATTTTAGAACCTCGTTTTCGGTTCAGGGATACAGTTTTCCCTTTTTGATCGTTCATTGATGTTTTTTCCGCCATTTATTCGAACAATAAATCGAAACGGTGGCCCAGCCAATTTCATCTCCGACACGGATGAGGACTCTCCTGAAATTCTGCCCCACCAGGCCACTCCACCCCGAAATAAGTCAGTCAAAATTCAGGCCAGCTCAAATGTCTGGCCGTATTCCGGCACATCCACCGACCATTCAAGCTCGGCTCGAACCGAATCGGCAAAGGAAAGCGAGACGCTTTCTTCTCCATGGGTGAGGAAAAGCCGGGAGGGCGCTTGATGGAACCCGCCCAGCCAGCGCAGCAGGTCGTCGCGGTCAGCATGAGCGCTCAGGCCAAAAATCTGCTCCTTGCGGGCATGAACCTTGATCATGCGGCCATGAATTCTGACCTCGCGTGCCCCGTCCAGGAGCTGGCGTCCCAGGGTACCCTCCGCCTGGTAACCCACAAAGAGGATGGTGGACTCGGGCGAGCCGAGGTTGAACTTGAGATGGTGCTTGATCCGCCCGCCTGTGCACATTCCGGAAGATGCCAGAATAATGGCGGGGCCCCTTGATTCGTTCAGCACCCTCGAATCCTCAACGCGTCTGACCATTTTGAGTCCAGGGAAGCTCAGTGCCGAAAAATCCGCCTCGACTTTACATCGGGTCTCCTCGTCCAAATACTGACAAAACCGATTAAAGACTTTCGTGACATCAATGGCCATCGGACTGTCCAAATAGACGGGGATTTTCGGGATCCCGTTGTTATTCATCAGTTGCCCGATGTGGAAAAGTAGCTCCTGCGCCCGTTCCAGGGCGAAGGTGGGAATGATCAGGTTGCCCCGGTGCCCGACGGCCTTCCGGACCACCTGGGCGATCTGATCCTGTATGGGGCCCGCCTCCTTGTGGTTGCGGTCCCCGTAGGTCGATTCCATCACAATATAGTCGGCCTGGGTGATTGATTCCGGATCGTTTAATAGCGGCGTATCCCACTGCCCGATGTCCCCCGAAAAGAGGACCCGGCGATTTTTCCCGTTCTCCCGGACATCGAAAGCGATGCACGCAGATCCGAGGATGTGACCTGCCTCGTAAAAGGTGGCCGTGACATTTCCGTTGAGTTTCACAGCTTCATGATAGGGAACGCCCTGCATGAGCGGCGTAACATCCTCGGCGTCTTCCTCTGTGTAAAGGGGGATTTCAGGATAAGGGCCGCGACGCCCTTCCCTTTTGTGGCGCTTCCTTTTGTAGGCCGCGTCTTCCTCCTGGATGCCTCCGGAGTCGCGCATGATGATCTCCGCCAGTTTGACGGTGGGCTCGACGGTGATGACCGGCCGGTCATACCCCTGGGCCACAAGTCTTGGGAGGAGGCCAACGTGATCCAGGTGCGCGTGCGTCAACAGGACATAATCAATTTCTTTGATTGGAATGGGCGATGTCTCCCAGTTTCTTTCGAGAAACCGCCGCTCCTGAAACATGCCGCAGTCGATCATGATTTTGAGCCCGCCTGCCTCGAGCAAATAACGCGAACCCGTCACCTGACGGTTGGCTCCCAGAAAATGAAGGCGCATGGGTTTCCCTCTTTCTATTCAGGGCATTGATAAAAATATAAGACTCTCATGGCCAATCAATAAGCTTGCCCAGAACGACCCCCAAACCCAATATCGTTAAATAGATGAGGGCTCTGGGAAGGCTTGCGCTCCATGCAAAAAAACTGATTTCGACCGTCGCCAGATTTTGAACCGTAAATACAAAAAATTGGCAATGAGAAGGAGCGCCAAGATCGTTTTCACGATTTTCGCCATCACCCTACCTCAATGACCTTTTTTTCATCCGAATGTCCAAACACCCTCTGGTCCGCTATCCCCCCAGATATTTGAACAGGATTTTCTTCCATTCCGGGAGTGCGATCTTCTTTAATAGAATTCGATTCACTTCCTCCCGAAATGGACTTCCGGCCGAGAACCCAAAAGCATAATCCTGGCGCTCAAACGTTGGCGGAAGAACCTCCAACTCTTTTTGGAACTTCGAATTGACCAGAAATTTCAAGAGAGGGGCATCGTAGACGACGGCGTCAATGTCTCCCGCCGAAACCGCACGCAGGGCCAAGGGCAACGAATCGTAGGAAACATGGGAGATCATATGATTTTTGAGGTAATCTTCGCTCGTTGAACCAGGAAGGGTTCCGACCAGGACCTTTGGAAAATCCTCCGGTCCGGCAATCGAGGACTCCAATTGACTCACCGTCAATGTAGAGGTAATGGAGGCCGTAAAAAAAGAAATGAGAATAATGGCTGCAAACATCCACAGGATGGCCAGCAACCTGCCCCCAAACGACTTGGGCGATTTGTCCCCATACCCCACTGTGGTCATCGTAACGGCAGCCCACCAAAAAGCAGAGGCTATGCCATTAAACGATTTTCCTCCAAATTCCTGGGGGTTCCGGCGTCGCTCAAAAAACCAGACGGCCAACCCGACCATCAGCAACAGAGCGGAAAGGCTTGCGAGGATTCCTAAAAATTTAAGGGAAAAGACCGCCTGCATCACGGAAACCCACCCCCCATTCGATTTACGTGGTACGGCAATCGCAAACCCGGTGGTGTAAAATGGGTGAGAAAAATCAAATACTTCTTCTCTGTCAGCGGTGACAGTGATTGCCGCTACAGCGACATCCATTGAGTTGTCCTTCAGCCCCGCTATCAGACCCTTTAAATCCGTTTCCCGAAATTCAAATTCGAGCCGAAGGGTCTTTGCGATCTCCCTCCAGAGGTCGACACTGATTCCTTCCCAGCTGCCGTCCGGTTTTTTCATCGAAAATGGCGCGGCAATCTTGGTTCCGACAACCAGTTTCTTCTCGGCCGCAGACGCCCCGTCAATCTTTACTGTCCCAGCTGAGAAAAATAAAATAGTGATCGCAATTCCAATCTCGAGCCTTTTCATTAAAACCACTTTTTCCGCTTGAAATAGATCGCCATCAGGATGGCGACGAAGACCATCACGATGAGGGTGATGTAGTAGGCGCCCTTGACCTTGAGCTCGGGCATGAACTCGAAGTTCATGCCAAACACGCCGGCGATGAAGGTGAGCGGGATGAAAATTGTTGCGATGACCGCCAGGACTTTCATGACCTGGTTCATGTCGTTGCTGACGGTCGTCATGTAAAGGTCCTGCAGGTTCGAGGTAATGTCACGAAGGGTATGGACGGCGTCGATCAGGTGAACCACATGGTCGTACAGATCGCGCAGGAACGGCCCCATGGAATCCGTGATCAGCCCCGACTCGTCCTTCGTCATATCGTCCACCATCTCGCGAAGGGGCCAGAGGGCTTTCTCCAGCAGCACGATCTGGCTCTTGAGGTGATAGATCTCCTCGAGGTCCTTCGACTCGGGCTTTGAGAGCACCCGCGCCTCGATCGATTCGATCAACTCGTTCAGGCTCTCCGGAATCTTGTAGTAACTATCGACGATGGCATCGATCAGGGCATAGATGAGGTAGTCGGCCTCCCGGCTGCGGATACGGCCCTTGCTGTGACGAAGGCGATCCCGCACCGAATCGAAGAAATCCCCGGGGCGCTCCTGGAAGGTCAAAACGTAGCCCTGCCCGAGAATGAAGCTCATCTGCTCGATATCGACCTGAGTGGTCTCGGCGTTGAACCCGATCGACTTGATCACGGCCAGGGCGTAATTTTCTTGGAATTCAAACTTGGGCCGCTGCCCGACGCTCAGAACGTCTTCCATGACCAGCGGATGGATATGGAACAGATCTTGGATCTCGCGTATCAGCTCCACATCGTGCAGCCCGTCGATGTTGATCCAGGTGACGCTGTCCCTCCCAACAAAGGAATGCGCCTCCCGGATGTCTCCGACCTCTTTCTCGATGATCTCCTCCCGGTTGTAGTCGAACACCCGAATCCGGGGCCGCTCCATCTTTTGCTCGCCCGTATAGACGAGACTGCCCGGAAGGAGATTCTCACGCATGGTTTCAGGCTGATTGAATGACACCATTGGGATCCGCTCCTCATTCAGAAGATAAACCGTTCGCCGGGTCAAACGAATACAAGAATCCTCAAAATACCCGGTCCGAACATCACCGTCCACCATGGCGCCTTGGATGCCCGCACCGATTGAATTTTCGTCGGATCTCGGGGAATCGGACATTTCCGGCGTCCCGTGAACTGGAGCGGCTGTCTGATTCCTCCCGTTCACCGCGTCTCCCCGACGATGTCGCGGATTGCTCTCTCCTGAGACTCGATGCTCTCGGTCAGCTTGAACTGGACGAGCGCCCGGAGGAGATTGTGTTCCGGCTCCTTCACCTTGAAATAAACATCGCCCTCGAGGTAATCGGTCAAAAATCTCAAGCCCAGCTCGAAGGCGATCAGGCGGACCGCATCACAGAGGTATTCATCGTCCTCTTCGGTGAGAAACGCGCCCGCAGCCGGGAGATAGCCCGAAAGGACCGCCCGGCAAAGTTCGGTCTCAAAGCGGACCGCCTCCCACCGATCAGTCTCCTCCCCCAGCGGGTTGCAGCCCGAGCGGAGGCAGTCGCCAATATCGTAATGAACCAGGCCGGGCCCGGCGGTGTCGAGGTCGATCATGGCGACGGCCCGCCCGGTGGCCCTGTCCATCATGACGTTGTTGACCTTGGGGTCGCCGTGAATCGGGCGGAGGCGCAACTTCCCCGCATCCCGAGCTTCCTCGAGAAGGCCCGCCCCCTCTCTCCTCCCGGCCACGAATTTCAGGGCGTAATCCATCTCGGGGGATTTGCGCGGGCGGTTTTTGGCCATGACCTCGTCAAAGTGCGCCAGATAGCGCGGCGTGACGTGAAACCCTTCCAGCGTCGCGGCCAGCTTTCCGGTGGGCAGGTCGCTCAGGAGGTTCTGGAAGGTGCCGAGCGCGTGGCCGACCTCCCCGGCGTGCGCCGCGTCCTGAATCGTGTCGAAGGTTTGCGCGCCCTCGATGAAGCTGATCGCGCGCCAGAAAGAGCCGTCGGGGCCGATCCAGTGATCCCCGCCCTCCTCGGTGAGCAGGGGGCGGGGCACCTCCCAGCGGCGGCCCGCCTCGGGGGGCGCGGCCTTCAGGCGGCCTTGAACATGGCCGGCGATAACGCCCAGGTTCCCCATGATCCGCTCCGGCCGGGGGAAGATGGCCGTGTTGATCCGCTGGAGGATGAAGCGTTTTTCTTTTTCGGAATCGAGGGCGACCAGAAAGGTGGCGTTGACGAGCCCGCTGCCGAACTCCCGGACCTCGACGACTTCGCCCGACGGCTTAAATCTGTCCGCTACGGCAACCAGATCGTCCAAGATTTCGCCTCTAAAGCCCGGCGGTCTTTTTTGCCGCGTCGTAGTCCCAGGTTTTCATCATGTCGATCAGGATTTTCTTCGCTTTCAAATTTTTCCCCTTGATCTGGAGCATCATCCTTCCACCCCCCAGGACGACGCTGACTGTCCCCTGCTTGCGGTCGGGCCGCCATTCCGAAAGAGCGTACTCCCCGTTGATGCGAACCCGTTTCAATTCCTTCTGTCCGCCTCTTTGAGCGCCCATAAACGCCGGGTTGTTCAGCATCATCGAGACGGCCCGGACCATCGGGCTGTCCACGACGATGGTCGCCGTCATCCTTCCCCTGCCGCCCATTTCCCGGTAATCCAGCGATGTCATCTGGCCCCCGCCCATCATTCCCATGTTCTGGGATTTGACCTGCTGCTTTTTCCACCCTTTCGCAGGTGCCGGAAAGTTTTTACCGAATTCCTTGGAGAGCTTGGCCTGGATTTCGTTGATGATGAATCCAAGCTCCTTAATCGCCTTGTTGTATTCGCCCTTCTGGTATTGCTTTTTCGCAAACTCCATCTGGTCGAGTATCTCATCCGCCCAAACCGGTCCACCGGCAAGCAACATGGAAAAAGCGATAACGATTATCAAACGCATGTGACTCCCCTCATTGTATGGAAAATAATCCGGCCGCTTCGACCCCGCAGGAAAAATCGATGGCCCGAGACGGCATGAAAACCTCAGTCTTCCACGAACACCTTTCCGCTCTGGTAGGGACCGCCGCAGCCGCCATAGCCGCCTACGCCGTGAATGGCCTCGGCGCCGGAGGTGTTTTCGGTGGAATGAATCTCCCCGCGGGGAATGGAAACAAAGTCGCCCGGCCCGGTGATATGTTCCTGCCTCTCTTCACCGATGTACCAGATGGCCTCGGGGCCGCTGAGGTGATACCAGATCAGGTCGCCGTTCTCATGATAGTGGGCCTTGCTCTTCTTGCCGGGAGGAAACACCGTCCGGTAGAGGGTGACGCTGCTTATCCCGCAGCTCTCTTCCGTCAGCCCGTAGTGCATCTCAAAGCCCGGCTCATACATCAAATCGGGCGGCAGATTTTCGTTCTTCACAAAAACGGCCATCCTTTTTTCCTTTCGTCTGATTCGCCTCCCGGGCCGGGACTCCTCGTCACACAACCCGAGCCGGGGCGCTATTTCGCAAACACTTTATCGAAGGGCATCGACTTGAACTCCACCACGTTGCCGTAGTTGTCCGGAACCAGTGTGATCTTCTGCTCGTTCGGCGTTCCGGCCCGCAAAAGCTGAGGTTCCATCGTGAACGCCACTCCCGCGCCTTTCAGCTTCGAGACCAGCGCTTCCCACTCGCCATCCGCCAAAATCACCCCGAAGTGCCTGACGGGGGCCCCGCCACCCTCGACCCGGCTCGTGGACCCCGCCTGTCGGGCGGCTTCTTCCTCGTCGAGATGAACGACAAGATGGTGCCCGAAAAAATCGACGTCGAAACGGGAGTTCCCCGTCCGCCCGAGGGCGCAGCCCAGGTTTTCTTCATAGAATGCGCGCGCGCGATCCAGATCGTTTACGGCGATGCCCAGGTGAAACATATTCGCCATCGTTTTCCCCCTGAATGAGATTCATGAGAAATGAAGGAATCAGGCCCCGGATCATTTAAATGCCATGATCAGGACGCCACCCGCAACGATGATGGTGGCGGCGAAAAAAATCCGGGGGGTGACACGCTCGATATGCCCCAAAAAGAGGTAGCTCCACCCGACCGCCCAGAGCGGCCCCATCCGACTCAGGGGCATCACGATGGAGACATCCCCCATGGTCAGGCTGGTCCAGAACAAGCCGGCGGAGGCCGTTGTGGTCAGGCCCGCCAGCGCGAACCAGCGGAGAGCGCGCCCGTCGGCGCGAAGCTCGCCGCCAAGCCCTATCCCGAACCGGGAGGCGAGCAGAAAGCCTGTGGCCGCGCCGAAGGCGGCGCCGATCGCCACCAGCGGGGTGCTCTGATGGGCGAAGCCGAATTTTGCCACAACGGGCATGACGGCGAACAGAACAGACGCCACCAGCGGAAAGACAAGCGCCCCCTGGAGCCAGTCCCGGAGACTCCGGCCCTCGCCCTTCGCGGGCTGTGAGAGCAAACCCACGCCGAAGACAACGGCCCCCACCCCGGCCCATACCGGAAGCCCGGGCCGTTCCCCCAGAATGACCGCCGCGAAAATGATGGACCAGAGCGGAGAGGAGCCCTGAATCGGCGCGGCGCGGCTCACCCCCATCCGCTGGATGCCGGTGAACGAGGCCATCTGCCCCAGCCCCTGCCCCACGCAGCCCGCCAGCGCGAACCAGAGGATCGGGACCAGCGCCGAGGTCTGAAGCGTCCCGCGCCCGGCCGCGGCGAGCAATGCGAGGCCGCCCACGATGGCGTCCATGATCAGAACGCCCGCCAGCGGGGTGCCACTCCGAAGCCCCTGGCGCAAAAAAATGAAAGTACACGAGTAGGTGACCGAGGAGCCCAGCGCGAGGATCTCGGCCAGGCCGATGGATGAGAATAGTCCGGACATTCGCGGACTATACACCGGACGCATCTTTCGGGCGATCTGGCGGGCGATCCGGCCGAAAGCCCAAAAAAAAGAGACCCTTTCGGATCTCCCATGAACTCAAATGGCCATGAATCCAAGCGGCGCCGCGAGGCAGGAAACATCAGCCCGCCGGGTAGCCGTCCCGTTTCATGCGCTCGCGGTTCCATTCGGGGTCGATCTCGTTGTCTTCCGTCATCTCCGCCATGTCGCAGAAAAACTCGTAGCGGTTCCCGAACGGATCGCGGAAGAAAAACGCCCGGTTCTCCCCCGGCTGCCCGATCCCCTCGGGATGCGTCGGGCTGAAGACCACGGGGCCCCCGTCCCCGCTCATCGGCGGGACGATCTCGCCCCCGTTTTCCTTCAGGTGGCGATGCCAGGCCATGAGCACCTCCCGGTCCGGCACCTCGAAAGCGATGTGGGGAAACATCCGGGGCGAATCGCCCGACGGCGCGCCCTCCGGCCATATCTCCACCGCCACGTCGTGATGCAGATTCGTCGCCCGGAAAAAGCAGATGCCGAACGGAAGCCCCGCCCCCGCCGACGCCACCGTCTCGACGTGCCGGAGATCGAGAACGCCCTCGAAAAACCGCAGAACATCCGCCAGCCGGCCGCCCCGCAGGCCGACGTGCTGAAGTTTGAGTGGAGAGGGAGGCGGTTTCATGAAGCGCTCCTTACATGGGATTTGCCTCATTGATCGGTGACGACAACATAGCCTCACCTGCATATGGAGAGCAATCGGAAGACGCGCCGATTCCGAAGCGCACCTGTTGAAGAGATCGCCCCGGAATTTGAAAAGAGAAGCACCCGGCCCCATATTTCATGAAGATGACATCGTTCAGGAACGCAAGCCGGAAAAGGAGCCGCGCCATGATACTCGCCGTCGTCAAGATCCCGATTTCGAAAGAGATGGACCTCGATGAATACACCGCGCACGCCGATGACGTCGCCCCGGATTTCGAGGGCCTTCCCGGCCTCATCCGCAAGAACTTCCTCTACAGCGCCGACGAGGGCGTGGCCGGCGGCATCTACTGCTGGGAGTCCCGCGAGGCGGCGGAGGCGTGCTATTTTTCAAGGCCGAGCCCGCGATCGCCTACTACGAAACACCCGTCATCACGGACAATGCGCTGGGCAGGATCGTCAGGGCCGTGGCGTCCTGACCCAGGCACTCTTCAGGCACATTTCCCGGTGGCGCCCTCTCCCGCATCGCATCGGTGCGTTCATGCCCGGGCCATCGACCCGCTCACCTCTCGCCGCGAAATCGGGCATAATCCCCTCACCAAAGCACTGATCGAAATCATCGTTCTCATCCGAACCAGGAGGCCGTCATGGTCGAATCCAAGATTCTTCCCGAAGGAACCGTCCGCTACCCCCACGATATGATCCACGAGTTCATGGTCTCGGTCTTCCGAGCGGTCGACGTCCCCGAGGAGGACGCCCGCCTGATGGGCGACGTTCTCATCAGCGCCGACCTGCGCGGCATCCGCAGCCACGGCGCGGCGCGTCTGACGGCCTATCTGAAGCGCATCGAGGGCGGCCACCTCAACAAGAATCCCGACATGAAGCTCCGCTTCGGCAGCGACGTGACGGGCACCCTCGACGCCGACAACAGCCTCGGTCCCGTCGCCGCCCACCGGGCGATGGCGGCAGCGATGGAGCAGGCCGGAAAGCACGGCGCGGGCTTCGTCGCCGTCTCGAACTGCAGCCACCTCGGCTACGTCGGCTACTGGGCGAAGATGGCGATGGAGGGGGGCTTCATCGGGATCAGCATGACAAACGGCGGCGGCGTCGTGACACCCACCTTCGGGGTCGAGCCCATGCTCGGCACAAATCCGATGAGCGTCGCCTTCCCCGGCGGGCCGGGCGGGCACGCCTACCATCTCGACATGGCGACCGCGACCGTCGCGCGGGGGAAGGTCGAGACCACCCTCCGCGAGGGTCTCGCGCTTCCGAAGGGCTGGGTCTCCGAGGCGCACGGGGAGCCCACGCTGGATGAGGGCGGCATTCTCAACTTCGACGTCCCCCTCCTCCCCCTCGGCGGGGAGGGCACCGACTCGGGCGGCCACAAGGGCTTCGGCCTCTCGCTCATGGTCGAGCTTTTCTGCAGCGTCCTCGCCGGCTCGGACCTCGAGGCGCGCATCTCGGGCCGCGAGGGCAACGCCCCGCCCCAGACCGGCCACTTCCTCGGCGCGATCTCGGTCTCGGGCTTCCGCGATTCCTCGCTCGTCTTCGCCCAGATCCGGGAGATCTTCGACATGATCCGGAACTCGAAGAAGGCCCCCGGCCAGGACCGCATCTACATCCACGGCGAGCCCGAGGCCATCGCCGAAGAAGAAAACCGCCGCCTCGGCGTGCCCATCACCCCGGCCGTCCTCGATCAGGTCCACCGGCTGAACGAGCGCTTCGCGCTGGGCTTCGAGCTGTAGAGAGCGGCCGGAAGGCGGAACCACACAGACGCCGCCGTCTCGACTTATTGGAAACCGGGAGATCGTTCGCCGCCGCCAAAGACGTTGAAAAAACCCGCCTTGTTCCGGGTTCCCGGCGGCTGGTATCCTTTGGGCCAACCCATCAAGAGTTGTCCTCAGAAGGAGGCCGCCATGGAGCAGCGCATTCCCGATTCCGGCGTTCTGGCCGAATTCAAGAAGCGAAAAACGCGCCAGTTGATCGCCGCCATTCCGGCTGTGCTGATGATTTTGCTGCTTGTCGGGGCGCAAGAGGGCGGATGGATGGGGCTTGCGGGCATCCCGGCGTCCTTTCTTCAGCCGGTTGCCGTCGCCATCATCCTCGCCGTTGTGGCGTTTCCCTGTTCAACTGGCGCTGTCCCAGCTGCAAAGCCTACCTCGGAAAAAGGATAAACCCGCGCTTCTGCGCCAAGTGCGGCGAGCAGCTTCAACACTAGCGCCGGGCAAAGAAAACTTCAGCTCGAAGTTTTATCCGCCCTCCCCCGCCAACAAAAAAACCCGGGAACGGCCCCGCATTTGAAACCGCGGGCGAATGGCCACATATTGGAAGGAGGAAATTTCATCTCAAGGACATCCAGGGAGGATTCGCCATGATCATCGCCTTCGTTCGCGCCCCCATGCCCGAAGGGCTGACCCGCGAGCAGCACGCCGAGCGCTCCCAGAAAGGCGCGGCGCGCTTTCAGGGCATGCCCGGCCTCATGCGCAAGAACTACCTCGCCAACTTCGAGGACCGCGTGGGCGGCGGCGTCTATTGCTGGGAGACCCGCGAGGCCGCCGAGGAATGCCACCGGCCGGGCGGCCCCTGGTGGGAGAACTTCAAGAAGGGCTTCGGCGTCGAGCCCGAGGTGACCTTCTTCGAGTCCCCCGTTCTCGTCGACAACGTCCTCGGCGAGATCATCGCACCCGAAGCGGCCCTCCCCTCGAAAGACGCGTGAGCTGATCCGGGGCCGGCCGTCTCACCCTTCCCGCGCATCGGGCCGGTTTGGAACAGCCTTTTGTGTCATATTTGGGGAAAAAACCTTGAGGGGCGCCCGGCGCAAAAAAAATCCGGGCGCGACCCCAGATTTCAAAAACAAAAGAGACCCATTCGGGTCTCTTTTTATTCTCAAGATGGTGCCACGGGACGGAATTGAACCGCCGACACGCGGATTTTCAGTCCGCTGCTCTACCGACTGAGCTACCGTGGCATATGTGATGAGGCCAATTTCAGCGCCGCCTTTATATCACGCGGCCACGGGCCGCGACAATCGAAACCTCCTCCCCCGGCCTTCCGATCCGGAGCGCAAAAAGCCCCTGAACCCTTTTAAAGATAAGGGCCTTCGCGGTCACGCGCCGCATTCGCGCGGCGGGTGCGCTCCGCCCAATCGAACAGAACCCATTCAGCCGGAAAATCGCCGGAAAACCGAAGGAGCAACGAGGCATGGCCGAACAAACCTGGACGGTGTATCTCTCGGGCGAGGTCCACACGGACTGGCGCGAGGTGATCAAGACGGGGAGCGAGAAGGCGGGGCTTCCCGTGCGCTTCCTCTCCCCGGTGACGGACCACGACGCGAGCGACAACTGCGGGGTGGACATACTGGGAGGAGAGAGCGGCTCTTTCTGGAAGGACCACAAGGGGGCGAGCGTGAACGCCATCCGCACGCGGACGCTGATCGAAAAGGCTGACGTCGTCATCGTGCGCTTCGGCGAGAAGTACAAGCAGTGGAACGCCGCCTTCGACGCGGGCTACGCGGCGGCGCTGGGCAAGGCGATCATCACGCTGCACGATCCCGGCAACGGCCACGCGCTCAAGGAGGTGGACGCGGCGGCGCTCGCCGTGGCCGAGGCGCCCGAGCAGGTGGTCCGCCTCCTGAACTACGCCATTAACGGCACGCTCTGAGGGTTCCCGGAAATGAGGGGCGCCATGCCATTTTACAATCTCGCCGGGATGGACAAGACCCGCGCCGAATCGCAACCCCTCCGGGAGTTTCAGACCCTGGCGGGCGAGATGATGAAGACGGGGGTCGTCACCTATCAAAAGGGCCACCACGGCTCCACGCCGCACCATCATCCCAACGAGGAGGAGCTCGCCATCATTTTAGCGGGGCGGCTCTATTTCCTGCTGGGCGACGAGGAGCGGATCATCGGGCCCGGCGACATCACCCTCATCCCGCGCAACACGCGGCACGGGAGTATTTCGCTGGACGAGAAGGTGGTCAAATTCGTGGTGAAGAGCCCGGCCGGAAGCGGGGACGTGAGCGAGGACGTGCGGGTGCTGGAAGACGCCGAGGAAATTCTCCGCGGCATGCGGGAGCGGCTCGATCGGATGACCCGGAAGTGAGACCGGAGGAGGAAGCCATGAACGAGCAGGAAAAACACTACGCCGACAAGCTGGCCTACGAAACCGACTCGTGGGATTTGAAAGTCGCGCTGGAGGCGGAGGAAAACGTCATCGTCATCGACGCGCGCTCGCCCGTGGCCTACACGGCGGAGCACATCCCGGGCGCCGTCAACATCCCGCACCGGACGATGAGCCCGGAGGCCACCGCGCATCTGGACAAAAGCGCCCTCGTCGTCTCCTACTGCGACGGGATCGGCTGCAATGCCTCCACCAAGGGGGCGCTCAACATGACGAAGCTCGGCTTCCGGGTGAAGGAGCTGATGGGCGGCCTGGACTGGTGGAAGCGCGACGGCCACCCCACCGAGGGGGAGGCGGCGGGCGCTCACCGGGCGGCCTCCCAGGGGTGGGGCGAGTGCGGCTGTGATTGATGGCGTCTTTTTCCCCGCACGGTTAATCTTTCCCGCATGACCGATCACCGAAAATCGGAGCGCTTCCCCCTCGGGAAGCTCCCGGCGGGTCTGCTGGGGCGGCTGCTGGCCGATCTCGAGGGCCACCCGCGCCTGGCCGTGGGGCCGAGGGTGGGCGAGGACGCGGCCGTCATCGACATGGGAAACCGCTATCTGGTGGCCAAGACCGACCCGATCACCTTCGTGGAGGATCGGATCGGCTGGTACGCGGTTCATGTGAACGCAAACGACATCGCCTGCATGGGGGCGGCGCCCGCCTGGTTCCTGGCGACGCTTCTCCTTCCGGAAAAGCGGACGGACGAGACGATGGTAGAGACGATCTGGGCCGATATCCGGGAAGCGTGTCAAAGTCTTGACGTAATTCTCTGCGGCGGGCACACGGAAATCACTTCCGGGCTCGCCCGGCCGATCGTTTGCGGGCAAATGCTGGGCGAGGTGGGAAAAAATGACCTCATTCGCGGGGACGGCGCGCGCGAGGGGGACATGATTCTGCTGACGCGCCCGGTTCCGGTGGAAGGAACAGCTATATTAGCTGATATTAAGGGGGAGGAACTCTCGGCCTCCCTGGGAGAAGATCTCATCGCGCGGGCCTCGAAATATCTCGACGACCCGGGCATCAGCGTTGTCGGTCCCGCCCTGGCCGCGGCTCGGACGGGTCATGTCCATTCGATGCACGACCCGACGGAGGGGGGGCTTGCGACGGGAATTCACGAGCTGGCCGAGGCGGCGGGTTTGGGCGCGCAGGTGGAAGAGGCTGCCATACCCGTATCGGAGGAAGGCGGGGCGATGTGCCGCAGGCTGGGTCTGGACCCGCTGGGGGTGATCACCTCGGGGGCCCTGCTCCTTGCGGTTGCGCCGGAGGGGGAGGATAAGGTTCGGAGCACTTTGTGGAAAACCGGGGCGCTGGGCGCGCGGATCGGCCGCCTGACAGCGCGGGAGGCGGGCGTCAGGCTAATCCTGGAAGACGGGGAAACGCCCCTGCCCCGCTACGATTCGGACGAGATCGGAAAAATTTTTTAACGAGGTGAAGGTTTGATGACAGGCACGCGTGAGGGCGTCCTCCTCGACTTCGACGGCACGCTGACAAAAGCGATCATCGACTGGCCGACGATGAAGGACGAAATGAAGCTGGAAGACGACACGAAGATACTGGAATTTCTGCAAACGGCGCCGCCCGAGCGGGCGCGACACGTCTCCGAGGTGCTGGAGCGTCACGAAACAGATGCGGCAAACCGCGCGGAAGCGAACGAGGGTGCGCTCGAGCTGGTGGATTATCTGGAGGGTCGAGGGATTCCCTTCGGTATCGTGACGAACAACGCCTGGCGGCACGTGGCGGTGATGATGGAGCGTATCGGGCTGGCGGTCGAAAAGGTGATCACACGGGACATCGGCATCTGGAAGCCGGACCCGCGCCATGTCCTCCTCGGAGCCGAGGCGATCGGCGTGGCGCCGGAGCGGTGCATTTTCATCGGGGACGGGCAGCTGGACATGATCGCTGCGCGGGGGGCTGGGATGACATCGGTTCACCTGTCGAAAGAAGCCGGGCTGGAATGCGACTACCGGGTGACGGGTCTACGGGAGGCCATCGCGCTGATCGGCCGGCTCATCCACTGAAGACGGAATCCGTGAATACCCGGTATTGTCCCATCGAGGCGTCAAATCCATCCAAAATGGCTCACCGGGCGCCTCTTATACAGGCCCCAGAAAAGAAAAGGGGGCACGCCTTAAAAGACGTGCCCCTTATTCGGCAGGAACCTGCTCTCAATGGTGCGGAGCAGATTTTCCAGGTAGGGAAACAGTGTACCGACTTCCGGGAATCCCTTAGCCGGCCACCGGGGGGTTCAGCCTCTCCTGTTCATGAGAGACCTTATGAAGGCAAATTATCGTTATCGATCTCCTGTGGTCATCATTCCAACCAAAAAAATCTTATCTACCCAAAACTCATTACGAATTCGCTGGTCTTAATACCCAACATACGTGCATCTCCTGTGCCAAAACATGATTTAAATCACCCGATCCCTGTGATCTATGTAATCTGTTTTTTTTCAATAACATATAGTAATAAAAATTCTAAAAGGGGGGTGCGGGGAATTTCTCCGGCCGTCGGGAATTTGACGCTTTCCCAACGATAAGTCGCATCAGAACGCTCTTGATGCGACAAAATGTCAATTTCCCATCGGATTATTGACGCTTTTCCGAGATTTACCGCCATCGGAGGAGGAAAGATGGGACAGCATGGAAGGGGAAAATCCAAAATGGCGGGAAAATTTTACACCCCATCAGGGGCGCCAGAGGGCCCTTCGTGAGGGGGGTGTCCCCTAAATGAATCCCGCGATGGAACCCCTGGCCGCTTCGATGAAGCCTCCGGGGAAAATGCCAAGGAACAGCGTGGCCACGACCAGAATCACGAGCACCGCCAGGAGTGACGGCGCCTTCGAAAATTCCACCACCGGCTGAGACTCCGCGCGCGTTTCCATGTACATCACCATCACCACCCGGAAATAATAGTAGGCGGAAACGGCGCTGCTCAGAATTCCGATGACCGCCAGCCAGTAGTACTCGTTCTGAATCGCCGCCCCAAAGAGGAAGAGTTTGCCCACAAATCCCGCCGTCGGCGGAAGGCCCGCCAGCGAGAGGAAGAAGATCAGAAACGCCAGCCCGGCCCATGGATGCGCCCTACCGACGCCCCGCCAGTCCTCGATGTTGTCCCCGCGATAATCCTCCCGGCAAAGAAGAATCAGCATGCCGAACGCGCCCAGATTCGTCACCATGTAGGCCAACAGATAGAAAAGAACAGCGCTGACGCCCAAAGGAAGAAACACAACCTTCCCATCCACAAAGCTGGAGGTCGCCACGACACCCATCAACACGTAGCCCGCGTGCGCGATGCTCGAATAGGCCAGCATCCGCTTGAGGCTCGTCTGTGCGATGGCGGCGAAATTTCCCCAAACCATCGAGAGCACGGCCAGCAGCCACAGCAGAAGATTCCATTTCCCGGCCACAGACGGAAAGGCGATGAAAAAGACCCGCATCAACGCCGCCACCGTCGCCATCTTCACCGCGACCGACATAAAAGCCGTGATCGACGTCGGGGCGCCCGTGTATGCGTCAGGCAGCCACATGTGGAACGGGACAAACGCCAGCTTGAAGCCAAAACCCGCAACAATCAGGATGAGCGCGAGTACCATCACGGGGTCGGCTCCGATTGCCGCGCCGTTTGCTCCGCCAAGCGTCTTGGCGATCCCCAGCAGAGAGGTGGTCCCCGTGAGCCCGTAGACTAGGGCAATCCCGTAGAGGAGGAGGCCCGAGGCGAAAGCGCCCATGAGGAAATACTTCAGGCCCGCTTCCCGGCTCAAGGGGTCGTGCCGGATAAAACTCACGAGCACGTAGCTGCTGATGCTCATCGTCTCCAGGCCGAGATAGAACGAGACCAGATCGTTGCCGGAGGCCATCACCAGCATGCCGAACACCGCGAACAGGATCATCACGTAATATTCGCCGTGGTTGAAGCGTTCAATCTTCGCATACTGGAGAGAGAGGAGAATCGTGAAGCCGGTCGCGGCGAGGATGACAACCTTGACGAAAACGCTGAGATTATCCAGCACGTAAAAACCGCTGAACGTCGTCCGCACGCCCCCGCCCCAGCCCGACAGAGCAACGAACCCGAGGACAACGACCCCAAAGAAGCTGAACGCGCCCATGAGCGACTTGTTCTCCATCGAGGTGAACATATCGGCAACGATAACCGCACAGATCAAAATCACAAGACCGATCTCGGTAGCCGCGAGAGACAGGGCGATATCAGGAATAACAACCGGCATTGAGTTTCAGCTCCTATCCGATGAAATCAGACGAGGATCACCTAAAAAATGTTGCGCTTCGGGGCGGGCCGCAGCTTTTTCTTCAGATGGGCCGATTTCGTGTCTTGTTCCGCCTTGGCCACGTTCACCATCTTAACGACCTTGCCCACGCTCGCTTCCATTCGCGCCAGGAACGGACGCGGGTAAAGACCGATCCAGAACATCAGGACCACCAAGGGCAACATATAAAGAACTTCGCGCCGGTTGCAGTCCGTCAGTCGCTGGTTTTCCGGGTTATCCAGATTTCCGAAGAACATTCTTTGGAAGAGCCAAAGCATGTATGCCGCACCGAGAACGATTCCAATTACGGCGAAGGCCGCGTAGACATAGCTCGCCTTGAACGCCCCGATGAGGATCAGGAACTCACCGACAAACCCGTTCAGGCCGGGCAGGCCAATGCTGCTCAACATCGTGATGGCGAAAATCGTCGAATAGACCGGAACCTGTTTTGCCAGACCGCCGAAATCGGAGATCATGCGGGTATGGCGCCGCTCGTACACGATGCCCACCAAAAGGAAGAGTGCCCCAGTGCTGATCCCGTGGTTGATCATCTGAAGCTGCCCGCCCAGAACGCCCTGCTGGTTCAGCGCGAACACACCCAGCATGACGAACCCCAGATGGCTCACCGAAGAGTAGGCGACCAGCTTCTTGACGTCCGTCTGGGCCATCGCCACTAACGCCCCGTATATGATTCCAATGATCGAGAGAAGCATCATGAAGGGCACGAACGCCTGGCTCGCCTGAGGCAGAAGCGGCAGCACAAACCGGACAAACCCGTACGTCCCCATTTTCAGGAGGATGCCCGCCAGAATGACGCTCCCCGCCGTGGGCGCCTCGACGTGGGCGTCCGGCAACCAGGTGTGGAACGGGAACATCGGCACCTTGATGGCGAACCCGATGAAGAAAGCGAGGAATATCCATGCCTGAAGCGACATGGGTATTTTCGGACCCACTGCATAAAGCTGCTGCAGATCAAACGTGAGAGTACCCGTTCCCATCTTCAGGTTAACGAAGTAGAGCGCCAGGATACCCAGCAGCATAAGCACGCTGCCGAATAGCGTATAGAGAAAAAACTTGATCGCGGCATAGAGCTTTCTCGGCCCGCCCCAGATTCCGATCAGGAAGTACATCGGCACCAGGGTGATCTCGAAGAAGACGTAAAAGAGGAAAATATCAATCGCGACAAACGTCCCGAGCATGCCGGTCGCCATCAGCAACAGGCAAACGTAGTACTCTTTCTCCCGATCGGTGATCGCGGTGAAGGAACAAACCACCCCGACGATCATGGTTATCGTGGTGAGCAGGACAAGCAGTACGCTGATCCCGTCCACGGCGACGTGGTAGCCCACCCCGATGGTGGGAATCCAGCTCACCTTTTCGACAAACTGAAATCCCGCCTTGGCCGTGTCGAACTTGGTCCAGAGGGGAATCGAAAGGATAAAATCCACGACCGCGACCGCCGTGGCAAAACCCTTAATAGCTCCCGTCTTTTCCCTGTCGAAAAAGAGCATGACGATCACCGCCCCGAGGAGGGGGAGGAAGGTGATCACCGTTAAAAGCGGGAAGCCCATTACATTGTCCATCTGACCCTCCGATTCCCTGAGGCGCTTATCGGAACAAGTATGCGCTCAGCATCAAGAAAACGCCGAGAAACATGACAAGGAGATAATTTTGCACCATCCCGGACTGGATAAATTTCAAAAACTGCGAAGTGAACCGGGTCACGCTGGCCACGCCATTCACGGCCCCGTCCACTGTTCTTAGATCGAAAAAGCCGGAAAACCGGCTCGACACCAGCGTGATGAAACTGCTTCCGTTCACCGCACCGTCCACGACATCGGCGTCAAACTTCCACAAGGCGTCCATCAGCCGGTAGATCGGGTTCACGATGAGCGTTTGATAAATCTCGTCAACGTAATATTTATTGAGAAGAAGGTTGTGCAGGACGGAGAAGCGGGCCCCGAGCTGCTTCGGCATCTCGGTATTCCGGACATACATTTGCCAGGCCAGCCCGATGCCGCCAAGCGCGACGATAATGGCTATAATGATTAATATGGTCGCCATCGGGCCGCCGTGGCCCCCACCACTTTCGGACGCCACCTGAACCAACCGGACGCCTTCGTTCATGGCGTGACCGCCTCCACCTGTGGACGCAAGGGAGGGCGCGAGGAACCGGTGAATCCATCCGCCCTCGGGCGGCCA
>CAMYJL010000054.1 GCA_947258645.1 uncultured Nitrospinota bacterium | reverse complement strand
GGTGATCATGTCTGTCTCGATGTGGCCGGGCGCAACGGCGTTGACCGTGATCCCCTCTTTCACGAGCCTGGAGGCGTAGCCGCGGGTGAGCCCGTTCATGCCGGCCTTCGAGGCCGCGTAGTGGGGACCGACGCTTCCGCCGGTGAAGGCGGCGTTCGAGGTGATGTTGACGATCCGGCCCCAGCCGGCCGCACGCATAGCGGGCAGCGCCGCCCGGGTGACCAGAAAGGCGGACTTGAGGTTCCCCTTGATCACGGCGTCGAAGTCCGCCTCGGTGATTTCCTCCACCACCGGGCGCGGAATGGCGATCCCCGCGTTGTTGACGAGGATGGCGACGGGGCCGGCCCCGGCGCGGATCGCCTCCATCATGGCCTCGACCTCATCGGCCTCCGACACGTCCGCCCGGACGGGAAACGCCTTCCCGCCCGCCGCTTCGATCAGGGCGCAGGTTTCCCCGGCCTCTTTTTCCCGCTCGCGGAAGTTGACGGCCACCGTGGCACCCTCTTTCGCCAGCGCTGCCGCGCAGGCCCGGCCGATGCCCCGGCTCGCCCCCGTCACGAGGGCGATTCTATCTTGAAGGGAGTCCATTACAAATCTCGATTTAGAGAAATGATGGGACAGTTTGTATCTATAGTCCGGTTTTATCGGCGGCCGGGCGGGAAGTCAACGCGGGGCGTTTGATGGTAAAAGATGAGCCTGCCGGAATTTTTCGGTGAGGAGATGTTGAATGAGCCTCTATCCCATCCCCTGGACGCCCGCGAGCGACGCGGGGGTGTTTCTGTTCAACCAGCGCGAGTACTGGAGCGCCCACGAGGCGTGGGAGGGGATCTGGATGACGGCCGAACCGAACGCCAAGAAGTTCTATCAGGGACTCATCCAGCTTGCCGCCGGCTTCGTGAAGCTCCAGCAGCGCCAGCACAAGGGCGCTGTCGGGAATCTCCGGAAAGGGCTCGAAAAGTTCCGGGGCCTCGACGACGCCGTGGGCGAGCTGGACGCGCCCATTCTCTATCAGAAGCTGGTGAACCAGTGCCGGGGGGTTCGGGTGAGCCTGCTCGATCAGGGCGAGGCGCGCCTCCTGGCAAAGCCGTGGGATCTTTGGCCCCGGATTGAGTACCGGGAGTAGTCGAATACCGGAAGCAGGAGGGTTAGCGTTTCGCCTTCGGTTTGTTCACCGGAAATTTGGGCCGTTTCCCCTGCATGACACGGGCAAGGTCTTCTCCGGCGACGCGGGCGATGTTTTCCAGACATTCGTCCGTCGAGCCCGCCATGTGGGGGGTGAGGATGAGGTTCGGGGCGTCGAAGATCGGGCTTTTGGGATCGGGTGGCTCGCATTCGAGGACATCCAGTGCGGCGCCCGCCAGACGGCCGTATTGGAGCGCGAGCGCGAGCGCATTCTCGTCCACCAGGGGTCCGCGCGCGCAGTTGATCAGGCAGGCGCCCTTTTTCACCTTGCCGAGGGCATCCGGGCCGATGAGGTGGTGGGTCGCCGGAATGTGCGGGGCGTGGAGCGAGATGTAATCGCTCGCCGCGAGGAGCGCCTCAAGTTTCATGTGGCGCGCCCCCCGCTCCTTGATCTGCGCGGCGGTGAGGCCCGGGTCGTAAGCGCAGATTTTCATGCCGAACGCTCTGGCGATACGCGCGACGCGCTCGCCGATCTGGCCGAGTCCGATGAGGCCGAGCGTTTTTCCCTTGAGCTCGCTCCCGGTGTGCCGTGCCTCTCCCCATACCTTTTCTTCCCGGACCCGCTGCGATGCCCCCGGAATCCGCCGGGCGAGGCTGAGCATCAGGCCGATCGTCAACTCGGTGACGGAATCGGCGTTGGCTCCCGGCGCGTTTGTGACGAGGACGCCTCTTTCCGTGCAGGCCGGAACGTCCACCTGATCGACGCCCGCTCCGTGGACGCTCACCACGCGGAGGTGGGGGAGACGGTCGAGCAGTGCGGGGGTGATATAGCCCGGTCGCAGAAGAATCCCTTGCATCTCTTTCAGTTGCCGGGCGTACTCGGCCTCTTCGGATTCCGAAAGGGGACTGAAGGGAAGGGGCACCATCCTGATTTTGGCGATCCCCTTGAGCGCCGCGCGCACGGGTGCCATGGCGACGGGAAAATCATCCGTCGAGGTGACGGCTATCCAGGGGAGCATGGGGGGTTCATCGTTTCGCGGGATGTCTAGGTGTTGGCGGCGCCGGAGAAGTCCCCGTCGTAGTTGTAATCCGCCCGCGCCTTTTGGAGGGAGAGCAGGCCCTCGCGGAGATCGTGCTCGACGGCATCTCGGTTTCGATCTTTCGCTTCGCCGTAGCCGCCTCCGCTCGGCACTTCGAGCACGAGGCGGTCGCCCGGGCTCATCACCCACTGGCGCTTCGGGTTGATGGGCCGGCCGTTGAGCGTCACCTTGCCCACGCGGCCGTTTTTCCCGCCGAAGAGACCGTAGGCGGGGTGCCGCGTCCGCTCGCTCAGGAAGCTGAGCAGGAGCTGAACGTCTGAGAGGGATTTGACGATGACCTGCTGGCCGTTTCCACCGACGAACTGGCCCGAGCCGCCGCTGTCGCGGATGATGGCTTTCCGCTCTACGAGGAGTGGGACCATGTGCTCGAGGATTTCGATCGGCGTATTGGATGTATTGGAAGGGAAGCTCAGGCAGCTGATTCCGTCGTGGTCGCGGGAGGCGCCCTGCCCGCCGTTCAGAAAGAAGTTGCCGGCGAAGCGGTGGCCCTGCTTGTCCACGCCCGCCGCGTTGAGCGCCCAGGTCGGGTTCCCGCTCGCCGCCTGGACGAGATGGGGCACGGCCTTGCAAAGCGCGCCGAAGATGGCCGACGGGATGAACTGCCCCACCATCGAGCGGCCGTTTACCGGGGCCGGATAGCGGGGATTGAGAATGCTTCCCTCGGGCGCAGTAACGGTGATGGGCCGGAAGCCGCCCTCGTTATTCGGAACGCCGGGGCAGAAAAGACATTTCAAAGAGTAGGCCGAGTAGGCGAAGACGTAATTCAGGGCGGCGTTCAGGCCCCGGTCGACCTGCGGGGAGGTTCCCGTGTAGTCCACCACGATGCTGCTGCCCCGGACCCTGACTTCGGTGCGGATGATGAGCGGCTCATCGTAGCCGTCCGTGCTTACATGGAAGCGGTATTCGCCGTCCGGCACTTTTTTGACCGCCTCGCGCATGGCATTTTCCGAGCGTTGGAAAATCGTCGTGGCGACGCCGTCCAGGTTTTTGAGCTTGTATTCTTCCAGCATGGCCTGAATGCGATTGACGGCGAGCTTGCCCGCCGACATGTGGGCGATCAGGTCGCCTTCCACCTGTTCCGGGACACGCACGTTCGCGCGGATGATGCTGATGATCTGGGGGTTAACCTCCCCGTTCTCCATGAATTTGCATGGTGGAAGCTGTAGCCCTTCCTCGTAGATGTCGCGGACCTCGGGAGAGCGGAGTTTTCCACCCATGTCGGTGACGTGGGAGGTGATGCCGATGTAGCCAACGAGGGCTTTCTTGAAAAAGATCGGCTGGAGTGAGGTAAGGTCCTGCAGGTGGCCCGTTCCCAGCCAGGGGTCGTTTGTCAGGACAAGGTCGTCCGGTCCGAAAGTTTCGCCTGGGAAAATTTTCAGAAGCGCCTTGGCTGTCAGGGGAAGGGCGCCCACGTAGCTGGGCAGCGCCCAACCGGCCTGCGAGATCGCGCACCCCTTGGGGTCGAGAATGACGACGGCGAAATTGTGCGATTCGCGGACAGTTGTCGAAAACGCTGTTCGAATGATCTCCCTGGCGGCCTCTTCGGCGATGGCGATGAAGCGGCTCCAGAGAACTTCCAGCGTGATCGGGTCGATTCCTTTGCGCGCCATATGGCTCGATTCCTTTATAGCTCGATGATCAAGTTCAGGGTCTTGTCGACCGAAAAACTCGACCGGGAGCCGATGACCGTTGTTGTCTCGCGTTCCTCGATAAGAGCGGGGCCCTTGAATTTCTGGCCGGGCCGAAGAAGGTAGCGGTCGTACACGTTCACCTTTCGGAAGCCTTTGGTCTCCGGCAGGTAGATCCGCCGAGAGCCCTTCAGCGGGTTCTTCCCTCCTCTCGACGGGAAGTTCGAGAAATTGAACTTAACCTCCGGCGTGGGCCCCACGCCGAAAATCCGCCAACCGAAAATCTGAAGGGGTACATCTTTTATCGCCCGGCCGTGTTCTTCGAGGTAGCGGTCGTAGAAGGTTTTTTCGATGACTTCCAGGTGAGAAGAAACGAGCTTCCCGGCCGGAATCTGAACCGTCAGGGGATATCCTTGACCCTCGAAGCTGATGTCGGCCATCCGCTGGATGCGGATTTCCCGGTCGCGTACTCCCGCGGCCTTGAGAAGGTCATGGCATTTCTTTTCCCGATCATTCAGGAGGGTGTTCAGCTTCGGCAGGTCGACCTCCGCCAGGAGAGCGATGGAGCTGTCGACCGTATCGACCTTGAAAGGCACGGTAACCAGCCCCAGGCTCGATCCCAGGCCTGCGGCGGGCGGGCAGACGATCCGGTGAAGACCGACCTTCCGGGCGACGTGGAAGGCATGTACCGGTCCCGCCCCACCCGTTGCGATGAGGGTGAAGTTCCGGGGGTCCTTGCCGCGCTCCGAGAGTTGAAGGCGCGTTGCGGCGGCCATGGTCTCGTTGACGAGTTCGTGAATTCCCCAGGCGGCCTGGATGTCCGGGATTTTCAAGGGTTCGGCGATCTTGGTCTGGATGGCCTCGGTGGCGGCGTCGGGGAAAATTTCCATTTCTCCGCCGAGGAAATAATCCGGATTGATGTAGCCGAGCATGAGATCGGCGTCGGTCACCGTCGGTTCTGTTCCTCCCAAACCGTAGCAGGGCGGGCCGGGATAGGCGCCCTGGCTGTCGGGCCCCACCTTGAGCAGTCCCATGTTGTCGATTCGCGCGATGCTGCCGCCGCCGGCGCCAGCTTCGATTAGATCGATGCAGGGAGCCTGGATGGGAAGCCCGCTCCCTTTTTTCAGGCGCTTGACACGCGCGATTTCGAAGCTGAACGTGATATGCAAGACTTGGCCGTGGTTCCGCCCATATCGAAAGCGATGACATTTTCGTGGTCGCTCAATGCGCCGAAGTAGGCGGCGGACAGAGCCCCTCCCGCCGGGCCGGACTCAAACATCCGGATGGGTGTTTGCGTGGCGGCGGTGGCCGAAGTGATTCCTCCGTTGGACAGCATGATGTAAAGAGGCACATCCTCCAGGTTGCTTTCCAGATCTTCGAGATACCTGGAGACAGAGGGTTGAATGTATGCGTTCGCCACGGTGGTCGAGGTTCTTTCATACTCGCGGATCTCGGCGCAAACCGCGGAGGAAAGGCTGAAATTGACATCGGGAAACGATTCGGCGATTACCTCTCCGACGGCGTCTTCATGTTCGGAATTGATGTAAGAGTGAAGCAGGCAAACGGCGATGGAATTCGCTCCCTTGTCAACGAGATCCTGAATGGTGACCTTGACTTCCTGCATGCTGAGAGGCTGGAGGATTTCACCGCCAGCTGAAATACGCTCGGTGAGTTCGCGGCGGAACGGTCCTGCTACGAGGGGTTCGGGAAATTCCGGAACCAGATCGTATATGTCGTATCGGGATTCGCGGCCGATGAGCAGGAGATCCTGGAAACCTTTGGTCGTCAATAATCCTGTGGTGGCGCCTTTCCGCTCGACGATGGCGTTGGTGGCGAGTGTCGTCGCGTGAATGGCACGGCCGAGGTCGCGGAAGCGCAAGCCCTGCTCGTCGAGAAGCGAGCGCAAACCAGCCAGCGCGCCGATTGAGGGATCATGGGGCGTGGTGAGATATTTTCCGACGAAGGTTTTTCCGCTTTTTGTGTCATAGACAACGATATCGGTAAATGTCCCCCCAATATCGATCGCAGTTATCAGTCGTCGCCGGGATGTGGACGGTGTTCCAGTGGTTTTTGCCATATAGCGTGTATCGCTCTAAATTTTTCGGGTTAAATATGGGTACCAGCCCGTTTCGCCATCCCAAAAGGCAGTCAGGATCCCAACCCAAGGCAAAACAAAGCTAGATAAGTATAACTACAGTAAAAACCGGGGGTTGTCAACGGAAAGGCGGAACGGAATTACACAAAATCATAAATATCAACAGCTTACATATCGATCCGGACGCAATATATAAATAATAAAAAAAATGATACGTAGGGGTATTTTTGTATAAACTATTGTTTTACAGGTGATTACATGTTAAAGGCCTGTTACGGCAAGTGTGTGGATATTTATGGCTCAGGTTTTCGGGCATCTACGAATCTGGAGATATCTGCGACGAAGGCAGAATGGGCGTTATGAACAGGGCCCGGGGTGTTTAACCGGCCCGAAGGGCGATTTGGACGGGAGGAGAGGGAGATATGCCGGCAAAAAAGAGGGGCCGCAGGGCTGTCCTCATCGATTGTGACCCGGGGGTGGATGACGCCCTGGCCCTGGCGCTTGCGCTGGCCTCTCCCGAGCTGGATGTCCGGGCCGTCACGACCGTCCAAGGCAATGTGCCGGCTCGGTGGGCGTACCGAAACGCCAGACGGGCTGTTGCCTATTTTCAGGGCTTGTTGCCGGAGCCGGGTGTCCCTCCTCCCGTGTTTCCCGGGGAAGCCTACCCCCTCCGGCGGGGGCGAATTGATCGGCGCGTATCCTATCAAATTCATGGCGAGGACGGCCTGGGCGATCTCTTTCGACGCCGGAAGCCGCCTTCCCTTCCTGGGGAGCCGGGCGGGGCCGCCCCTCAGGCCATTCTTGATCTGGCGCGGCGGATGGGAAATTCGCTTACATTGATCGCCGTGGGCCCACTCACCAACCTAGCGGTCGCTGTCAGGCGGGACCGCCGGGCCATGGCGGGCGTCGGCGGTATCGTCATCATGGGCGGAGCGGTGCAGATGCCCGGGAACGTCACGGCTGTGGCGGAATTTAACATCCATTGTGATCCCGAGGCGGCGGAAGCCGTTTTGAATTGCGGTGCGCCGGTCACACTAGTGGGACTGGACGTAACACGCCGCGCCGTTCTTCCCTCGAAAGCGCTTCGGGGCGGCGGTGCCTTCCGGCGCACGCTTCGGGATCTGGTTCGCCCCTACGTGGCTTTTTCAAAACGCCACCGCGGGCTCGATGGCACGACGCTTCACGATCCTTTGGCGGTGGCGGTGGCCATCGACCCGAACCTGGTCCGATTTGAAAAAAGGCCGGTCTCGGTGGAGTGCGGGGATGGACCCGCGCGCGGAATGACTGTCGTGGATCTCCGGGCGGATGCGCCTCCCACCGAGCCGGGCGCTTCCGGGGTGAGGGTGGCGCTCGACCTCGACGAGAAGCGGTTTCTGCGGTTTTTCCTGAACAGGCTGGAGGCCTATTGTGGCTGGTCGTAAGGGTGGTTCGCCCCGCGTGCTTGTGGTCGGCAGCTCGAACGTTGATATCGTCGTTCCGGTCCGGAACCTCCCCGCTCCGGGAGAGACCGTTCTCGGCGGCGAGCGAAAGGAATTCTGGGGAGGAAAGGGGGCGAACCAAGCAGTCGCCGCGAAAAAAGCGGGTGCCGAGGTTCGTTTCGTGTCCGCTCTGGGAAGCGATGGGTACGGGTTGGCGTACCGGAAGTATCTGGCGGATACGGGTATCGAGCGCCGGGGGTTGATCCGGGTTCCCGGTCCGACGGGCGTTGCCTTGATCGTCGTGGATGGTATGGGGAGCAACCAGATCGCCGTCTCACCCGGTGCCAATTCATCTCTGACGCCCTCGCTGGTGGGAAAGAAAAGGGGTGTGATGGAATATGGCGAGGTTGTTCTGGCCCAGCTCGAGGTGCCGCGTGCGATGGTAGCCGCAGCTTTTCGATCGGCAAGGCGCCGGGGGGCTGTCACGGTGCTGAATCCCGCCCCGGCTTCGGGGGAACTGCGCGCGAGGATGCTCTCGCTGGTGGATGTTCTCGTGCCGAACGAGGTGGAGGCGGCCGCGCTTTGCGGAACGCGGGGAAGGGTTCGCACAATGGCGGGGTGGGTCCGTTTATGCAAAAAACTCCGGGAAAAAGGGGCGAAGGCGGTCGTGCTCACCGCCGGGAAAACGGGCGCCCTTTTTTTCACCGGGGCGGCGAGTGGCTGGGTGAAGCCCCCGGCGGGCATCCGGCCAGTGGATACGACCGGCGCGGGCGATACTTTTTGCGGGGCGCTGGCTGCCCGGCTGGCACAGAAAGCCCCGCTCACGGATGCGGTTCGCTTCGCGGTGGCGGCCGCCTCGCTCTCCGTCCAAAAACGGGGGGCCCAAACCGGGATTCCCGGAAAAAGGGCCATATGGAAAGCGATGCGGGGTGTGCAGTTGGTACGGGAATTCGGCTGTTGACTTTAAAATTCAATCACTTTACCGTTCTCCTACAAGAAACGGAGAGGGTATACTTTCGAACTACGTTCGATTCCATTTAGTTCTAGTCTGGAGAGAGATATTCATGCCAATGGATTGGGATGATTTTAAGACGCGCCGTCAGGGCGGCGGTGGCGGTGGCGGGATGGGGGCTCCCCAGATCCGGATCCCCGAGTTCAAGATGCCGAATATCGGACGGCATTTTTCATTGATAATTGTTGTTTTGATCGCGGTCTGGCTGCTTTCGGGAATTTACAGTGTCGGACCGGACGAGCAGGGAATCGTCCTCCGGTTCGGTCGCCTGGACAGGGTTACGTCGTCGGGGCTGAACTATCATATTCCCTTCCCAGTCGAGAGGGTTTATACCCCCAAGGTCACGGAAGTAAAACGAATTGAGATCGGCTTCCGGACAATCGACCCGGGACCGCCCGCTCGCTACCTGGACAAGGCAAATGAATCGCGGATGCTGACAGGCGATGAGAACATGGTCGACTTGGATCTCATCGTTCAGTACCGGATCGTCGATGCCGCCAAATTCCTCTTCAACGTCCGCAACGCAGAGACCACGGTGGGCCACGCGGCGGAGGCGGCTGTCCGGCAGGTGGTGGGGAGTAAGCCGATTGACGAGGCGCTGACGACCGGTAAAGGCGTCATCCAGCAGGAAACGTTGACCGAGATTCAACGCATTCTCGATAAATATGGGAGTGGTTTGCGCATCGTTGCGGTGCAGCTTCAGGACGTAACCCCTCCCAAGGAAGTCATTCAGGCTTTCAAGGACGTTGCCAGCGCTCGGGAGGACAAGAACCGGCTGGTCAACGAGGCGCAGGGCTACCGAAATCAGATCATTCCGGAGGCGCGGGGAAAGTCGGCCCAGATTCTTCGACAGGCCGAGGCCTACCGGGAGACGAAGATTCGCCAGGCGCGCGGCGACGCCGATCGGTTTCTGGCTACTTTGAAAGAATACAAAAAGGCGCCCTATATCACGAGGAAGCGCCTCTATCTGGAGATGATGGAAGAGATTATGCCGACTATCGAAAAAGTGATTACGGACGATAAAAAGGGGTCGGGTGTTTTGCCGATCCTGTCCCTGAAAGGCGCTGCCGCGGTGAAGGAGCTCGATAAGCGATGACGCAAGCACCCGCGGTACCCAAAAAACTGATTGGATTGCTCATTTTCATTGTGGCGGTCGTTTTCGTTCTGAATTCAGTGTTCTTCACCGTCCGGGAAGATCAGCAGGTTGTCGTCACGCGCTTCGGGAAACCGGTTCGTGTTGTCCGGACGCCCGGGTTGGGTTACCGGGTGCCGTTCATCGATCAACTCACTTTTTTCGACAAGCGGCTTCTCGAGTACGACTCGAATCCGACCGAAATTATCACGCAGGATAAAAAAACACTGGTGGTGGACAATTTCTCCCGCTGGCGAATCGTTGATCCCCTTAAGTTCCTTCAGACAGTCCGCGACGAAGTCGGTGCACAGGCGCGTCTTGATGACATCATTTACAGTGAGTTGCGCGAGGAATTGGGGCGGAAGGAGCTGGTGGCCATCGTCGCCAAAGATCGAGCCCAGCTCATGGATAGTGTCACGAAGGAGAGCAATGCAAAAGCCATACAGTACGGAATCGAGATCGTAGATGTTCGGCTCAAGCGCGCCGATCTGCCGAATGAGAACCTCAAGGCGATCTTTGGCCGCATGCAGGCCGAGCGGAACCGGATTGCCCGGCAGTACCGCTCCGAGGGCAGGGAAGAGGCACAGAAAATCCGCGCGGAAACCGATCGGGAGCGCGATGTTCTTCTGGCCGATGCCTATGAGAAAGAGCAGAAGGTAAAAGGTACCGGTGATGCCAAGAGCATTGAGATCACTGCGAATGCCTTCGGGCAGGACGCTGAGTTTTATTCGTTTAACAAGAGTCTTGAGGTGTACAGAAAATCTATGAAAGACAAGACGACGATCCTCATGCCTTCTGACAGCGAGTTTCTCCGGTTTTTGAGGAGCTCCGAGGTGGATGTGAAAGGCAAGGCCATGAAGTAGGGCCGATTTGGAGTCCGGTTACTTCCGGAGCCGTCTGATTCGGTCGAGGGAAGAGGGATGGTTGAGCGAATTTCATCGCATTTGCTGAACTTAGATGACGCGCAGCCGGTTCGTGGGCGGCGCGGGGGCGGGGAAGGTTTACCCGAATTTCCCCGGGATCGGAAAACGGTCCGGGAGACCCGTCGCGGCGAGCCGGACCCCGTCGAGGTCCGGGCGTTGGCCCGCGAGTTGGCCGCCGGGTTTGGCCGGGAGCACCTCGTCGAAAACTCGCGGGTGAGGCCTACCGAGCCTGCTCTGGTTGCGCGGGCGGTCGCGGTTGACGCGGAGCCCGGAAGCCCGCCGGCGGAAAGCACGGCTCCGCGTGTTCTGGACGCGGTGGAATCCGCCCCCGGGGAGAGTCCCGGTTCCAACGGCGCGCCCCGCGGAAATATCCTCAATTTTCACGCCTGAAGTCCGACCCGGAATCCAAAGAGTCATCCTGCAAGCAATTCCGAAGGTTTTTTTATTTGCGGCTGTTGTTTCCTGAAGTCCGGAACATGGTCGACATGGCTTCCCAGATGGCCCGGTTAATGGCCTTGCGAATGACGTCCTCCATCCGAGCTACATGGTCATAGCTCGATTCGAGGAGATGGTAGTCCTGCCTGTCGGGGGTTACCTCGACCGTTCGGGTAATTACCTTGCGCGTATTCCGGTTTCCCCATTTGATGTTCAGCCGGACGACGCCGCGTTTATCGGCCTTGTAAAACCTGCCGCGCCCGGAAAAATCCAGGCGTTCGATTTCACCGAATATGGCATGTTCGGAGGGAATGTCGGGCAGGGTGTCGATCTCTCCGTTCCATTTTCCGTTGACGGTTTTCAGTCCGGCTTTCTGGAGGAACCCGATCATCAGGTGGGTGACCGCTTCCGCCGCCGTTCCCGGGGTTGAGGTGTAGTTCACGCTCAGGGTTCCCCAGTCGTAGGTGCCGAACGATTTTTTTTCTTTCCTGAGATCGACGAATGGGGCTACGAGGATCTCGGAGAACCCTTGCGCGGAGGTATCGATGATGTTGGCGGGTTTCGGTCCTTCGTAAAACAGGGAGACTTTGCGCTCGACGATCGAAGTGGCGCATCCCCATACAAAAACGGCAATGAGCAAAACCGCGCTCCTTTTTCCGATCGGATTCCGGCAATGCATGGTTCTCTCCCCTCCTTTGAGATGCAACGTATTCCGGCGGCCGAAACTTTTATTCGCGCAGATAGTCGTCCGTTCCGTCCAGCCAGTCCCGGCGGATGGGACTGAAGATGTCGTAGTCGAGGACGGTTTCGTCTCCGATGACTTCGGCGGCGTGAGGCTGGTTGGGCGGGATGAGGAGAATTTCTCCCGGGCCGACCTCTACGGTCTCGTGCCCGAGGGTGAACAGAAGGCGGCCTTTGAGGACATGAGAAATCTGCTCGTGGATGTGGCGGTGTTCGGGGACCTTGCAGCCCGGCTTGAGCTCCAGCCAGCAGAGCATTTCGTTTTCGCCCACGACCATTTTCCGGTTGAAAGTGTCGGTCACCTGTTCGGCGGGTATTTCGTCCCAGCGGAATTTTTTGGCCGGCATGCCTCTCCTCCCCGTTGAAAAAGTTCCGTAGCGAAGATGCTGAATTGATTGTAGCGCAAAGTAACGGTGGAGGTTGAACCGGGAGACGGTTTTTTGCGCCCGCGGGCTTGTGGCCGGGAGAGGGCGCCGGGCTACTGTTTGTATTTGGGCAGGGCCCGCTCGAATTCCGGCCGGATGACGCGGCCGGCCTTGAGAACGTAATAATCCGGGCCATAGCGGGTCACGCTGCTCATGGGCGGAACGGGGCAGTGCTTGGAAACGATGATGTTGTTCTTGCCTTCGCGTGGCAGGTAGCGCTCGGCGTCTTCGTCGGTGAGTTCCACCTCCCGGGCACAACCGCTGGGGGATTTCTTGCACTCATCGCATGGCGCGATCTTGCTGTATTCGCAGGGAATCTTCTCGCCCATCTACTTCCTCCTGAAATCTGGTTCCGCGCTCCCGAATGCTAGTGACCGGGGGGATGTCATGTCAAGCGTCCGCGGGAGGCGCGGTGTTTTTTTGCGGTTTTTCCCGCCGGAATGGACGCGGATCAGGCGGGTTCTACGTGGATGTTCACCTCGGAAACCTCTTTCACCTCCGAGAGGACGGATTGCTGCCCTTGATGGGCGATGGCGTGGCCTCTTGCGACCGTGAGGTTCGGGTCCACCTGGATGTGGACATCCACGAAAAGATTGGGTCCCACCCAGCGGGTCCGGAGCGCGTGAATTCCCTGAACGCCATCCACCCGGCCGATGGCGGCCCGGATTCTCTGGAGGGTTTCCTCGGGCGGAGCGGCGTCTACAAGCACGTCAAGCGCCTCCCATGCGATCTTCGCTCCGGTCCAGATAACCAGCCCCGCGACGGCGGCGGCGGCCAGGGCGTCCGCCCGCCAGTAGCCGAGAAGGGCCAGGGTTACGCCTACAAATGTGGCGATGGATGAATAGGCGTCCGATCTGTGATGCCACGCGTTTGCGAGAAGGGCCTGATTGTGTGTCCTGCGCCCGACACGGATGGTGATCCAGTAAAGCCCCTCTTTCAGCGCGATGACGAGGACGACAAATGGAAGAACGAGGAAGTTCAGCCGGTAGGGCCTGGGAATCCACAAGTCACCCGCCGAGCGGAAGAGGATAAAAACGCCCGCCAGAAGGAGGATGAGTCCTACGCAGAAGGCCGCCGCCGTTTCCATGCGCCCATGACCGTAGGGGTGTTGCCGGTCGGCTGGCTGGGCGGAAAAGCGCAGAGCAAAAAGCACGAGTACGTCACTCACCAGATCGGTGAAAGAGTGGAGGGCGTCCGCGAGGAGGGCCTGGCTTCCCCCGATGATTCCGACCGCTCCTTTGGCGACGGAAAGACTTCCATTGATCCACAAGCCCATCCAGGTGACGCGCATCCCCTGATGCGCACGGTTTTGCAAATCTTCGGCTTCTTTGCCGGGTGGGGGGTGGTTCGTGTTCGATTTCATTTCGGAAGGCCTTCCCGACCGTCACCCGATTCGCATGGATATTGGAGCGACGGTCCGGAGATTTTTAATGTCATCGGGCGGGAAATGAAAGAGCCAAGATGAAATTCTACCGCCAACGGGGTTTTTCCGCGACATCGGCAAAGACCGGGGCGAGGTACGGGATTTTTCTTCTTTTCCGGTTTGTCATCGCCTGAAAAACACGTATAAATTCAGTTCCTGAGCGAAATTCATAGGTAGGCGCCGAAAATGAATTTCTTGGCGTTTGCAGAATCGTGGCCGGGAAGGGCCCGGCCAAACATTTACTGACTTCCTCAAACGGAGGGCATTCGATGCCACGTATGACGGACAAGATGCTCGATTCGGGAGATGCTTTCCCGAATATTGAGATCGCCAAGGTCGGCGGCGGAACGATCAGCCTGCCCGGCGAATTTGCGGGCGGTTGGGGCGTGGTGCTTCTGTACCGCGGCCACTGGTGACCCTACTGCAAGCAGCAACTGACGGCCTATTCCAAAGCGGGCAAGCTCGCGGAAGAAGGCGTCAAGGTTGTTGCAGCCTCTGTGGACACGGAGGAGCAGGCGAAAGGAACAGCCGATGAGTGCGATATCAATTTCCCGGTGGGCTACGGCCTGGACAACAAGCAGATTTCGGAGCTGACGGGCTGCTTTTATGAAGAGAAGCGCCAGATTCTCCACACGACGAACTATGTCGTGAGGCCGGACGGCACGATTGCCGTGGCCGCCTACAGCACGGGCCCCATCGGCCGCCTCGTCTGGCAGGATGTGCTCGGCCTCGTGCAGTTCTACAAGAAGATGGCGGCCCAGGGATAACGCCCTGCCGCGGTATTTCCCGGGCCGGGGGCTCCGCGCTCCCGGCCCGTTTTATTTGTAGGGCGGCCCTTTGTATGATGAGGGCCTGGAATTTTCATCATGGCCAATCGGAGGATACGCATATGCCGAAGGTGAACGATTTGATTCTCGATACGGGAGACGCTTTCCCGAACATCGAGATTGACCTGGTCGGCGGGGGAAAGCTTTCCATCACCGACCACCTGAAGGGCAGCTGGGGCTGCGTTCTTTTCTACCGGAGCCACTGGTGACCCTACTGACTCGCCCAGCTGGCGGCATTCTCCCGGGCGGGAGAAAAACTCGAAGCGGAAGGCATCAAGGTCGTCGCGGCCTCCACGGACCCGGAATCGGAGGCGCTGCAGTCCATCGAGGCGAGCAAGGTCAATTTCCCGATGGGACACAGCCTGGACCCCGTGAAAATTTCGGAGTTGACGGGTGCCATGTATGCGCCCGAAGCGGGCGAAAAGCCCAGGCCCTATCTTCATACGACGAACTTCCTGCTCGACCCCGCGGGCAACGTGAACATCTCCGTATACAGCTCGGGCCCCCTCGGGCGGCTCGTCTGGCAGGATGTTCTCCAGGCGGTTGCGCACCGCAAAAAGAGAGCTGCCGCTGCCGCGGCGAACAAGTAGCGTGGAGATAACGGGCCCGAAGTGAAGATCTGGATCGACGCCGACGCCTGTCCCCGCGATATCCGGGAGATTGTCTATCGGGCTTCGGAGCGTCTGGCGCTTCCGGTCTGTCTCGTGGCGAACAGCTACATGAACTTTCCGGATTCGCCGCTCATCTCGCTCAAGGTCGTCTCGAAGGGCTTCGACGCCGCGGACAATTACATTGCCGAAGAAGTTTCCCCCGATGATATCGTCATCACGGCGGATGTCCCCCTCGCCGCGCGAATCGTGGAGAGGGGGACCGTCGCCATCGATCCCCGGGGCGAGGTTTTCGACGAAGAGAATGCCGGCGAGCGGCTCTCCGTCCGCAATCTGATGCAGGAGCTTCGCTCGGGCGGTCTCGTCCAGGGCGGCCCGCCGCAGATGGACGCGCTGGACACCCACAAGTTCGCCTCCGCGTTCGACCGCGAATTGACCCGGAAGCTGAAGCGGAATTGATCCGGGCTCTTTTTTTTAGAAAGGAACTGACCCATGCCGGAGAAAATCGTGAAGACCCACTCGGAGTGGCTGGCGCAGCTGACGCCGAAGCAGTTCGCCATCACGCGGCAAGGAGACACCGAACCCGCCTTTTCGGGCGAGTACTGGGACTGCAAAGATGAGGGCGTTTACGCCTGCGTCTGCTGTGGGGAGGCGCTTTTCAGATCGGATACGAAATTCGACTCGGGAACGGGCTGGCCGAGCTTCTGGGAGCCCGTGGACAAGGAAATGATCGCGGAAAAGGAAGACATCAGTCACGGGATGCGCCGGGTCGAGGTCTGCTGTGCGGCCTGCGACGCGCATCTGGGCCACGTTTTCCCGGACGGCCCCGCGCCCACCGGCCTTCGCTACTGCATCAACTCGGTGTCGATCGATCTGAACAAAAGCTAGCCCACCCTCGCCACGACGCGGGCGGGGGCGCCTTCAATCTTGTAGAGCTTCATCGGGAAGGCGAACATCTCAAACTCGGTTTCCTCGAACGTCTCCAGATTGATCACGTGCTCGATGAGCGGGACGCCCCGGCCGAGAACAGTCCGGTGGCCGGGCGAGTCGCCCTTCTGCGCGGTGCCGCCCGGGCGCATCCCCGGGTCGATGGCGTGGTCCATGCAAAGCGCTTTCATGCCGCAGTCACACAGAAATTCGCACGCTTCCGCGTCAAGGTAAGGGTTCGGGCCGAAGTATTCGGGGGTGAAGATGGCCTTTTTCGACCAACCGCTCCAGGAGACGGCGATGGCTCCGTCGAGGCGCTTCGGGTCGAAGCCGGGGGAGGCCTCGATGTGCTCGCGCGTGATCGGGTTTTCGGGTTTGGAGGTCGCTCGAACGTCGATTTTCACCGCGCGTCCGCAGAAGGTCTCGAGCGGCATTTCGTCGATGGTGACGCCGTCGGCGTAGAAGTGGTTCGGCGCGTCGAGATGGGTTCCCTGATGGATGGCCATCGTGACGGCGCTGTTCTGGCGGCCGTGGGTGGCGTGCTCGTGGAAGCGCGAGAACACCACCTCGGGGAAGGTCGGGACGAGGCAGAGATCGGGATGTCCCAGCGGGGCGGTCAGATCGATTAGGCGCGGCATCTTTTTATCTCCATTGGTTGGGATCCTTTCGGCATCTGGCGGCGTCCCCTCATTTCCGGACTGCCGAGAGATTGTGTTTTTTTAAAAAATCGTCCAGCAGGGCGTGAAACGTCTCCGTCTGATCGAGTTGAACAAAGTGACCGGCGTCCGCCACGATAACCGATTCGCAGTCTGGCATTATTTCCGTCATTCGCCGGGCGTCCGCCAGACGGTCCGTATCCAGTTCGCCGGTCACCGCGAGAACCGGGCAGCGAATCTCCTCGAGCCTGTCGGTAAGGTCGGGCGCGCTGAGCTCCGCGAAGCAGGCGGCGTTGTAGCCTGCCGGGGAGTTCCGGAGAAAAACGCGGTGGTGCTCGGCCCGCTCGCGGGAGGACATTCCGCGCGGCTCGCGTCCCTCGCTTTTCCGCAGTTTATAGGTGGCCTGCATATCGCCGCGCGCGGCGTGTTCCATGCGCCCGACGAGTTGACCGCGCGTGGCGCTGTCGGGAGGGCCCGTTTCGGCGCCGATGAGGACGAGCGCCGCCGCGATTCCAGGTTTTTCGATGGCGAGGGTCATCGCGGCGCGGGCGCCGAAGCCCTGTGCGATGAAAGTGGGGCCGTGCAGGTCAAGATTTTCGATGAGGAGGACGAGATCTTCGGCCATTTCTTTCATGGAATAGGGGCCGAAGGGGCACGCCGAGCGTCCGTGGCCGCGCAGTTCGACGGCGATGACCTGATGATGGTGCTGAAGGTGCGGGATGAGCCGCCGCCAGGCCCAGACGGTGTCGCCTAGACCCGGCACAAGAATCATGGGCGGGCCGGCCCCGGCGATCTCGCAGCAGAGGATGACAGGATCGTCTTTCTCCGGCGGGGAGAGCTTGATGTGGCGGGCGGTGCGGGGGGATTCCCCGGCGATGCGGGCCATGGGGCGCCTATTTCGCCGCGAGCGTCTGGATGAGTTCGCGGAGGCGCGCCGAGGTGGCTTCAAAGAACTGAGCCCCGTTTTCGGCGGTGGCCACGGTGGGATCACCCGATACGCCGGTGGGTTTGGTGTCCCGTGTGAAGTCGGCCGGGACGTTGAGCAGCCCGCCGTGGTGCATGTCCTGGACTTGGAGGGGGTGCGCCCGCGGCCAAATGTTTTTTTGGGTGGCGTCCATGTTCACGAGGTCCGGCCGGAGGTGGAGCATCATAGCGGTTTCGTATTCGCCGCTGTGGGCCATGCCGCCGATTTCGCTCTTGCGGAGTTCGCCCGCGATTTCGTTTCCGAGCTTGAAGTAGGTGATCATCCAGATCTCGATGCCGAGTTCGTGTTTGAGCTGAAGGGCGGCGGCCTGAAGCGCCGCGACGTTTCCCCCGTGGCCGTTCACGAGGAAGACTTTTTCATATCCGTGGCCCGCCACCGAGTGGACGAGATCCTGAATCACGGCGGTGTAGGTTTCGAGCGAAAAGGTCAGGGTGCCCGCAAATTCCATGTGATGAGGGGAGAGGCCCGCCCACATGGTGGGGGTGACGAGGACGTTATCGAGGCCTTCGGCCGCCTTCCGGCAGACGTTCGTGACGAGGCAGGTGTCCACCACGACGGGGTTGTGGGGGCCGTGCTGCTCGATGGCGGCGAAGGGCATGACGACGGTGGCGCCCTTCTTCACCATCTCCTCGTGTTGCGTCCAGCTCAGTTCCTCCCAAAGCATCGGCGGCATCCTCCAGGCGCGGCCTATCTTCGCCGCGAAGCGGGAAATAGATGAATAAACGGATTGTCCATGATTCCGGGTCAAGACTCGCAGGTTTTGAGGCGGATGGTCAACAGGGGAGGGCCTGCTCCGATGGGCCTCCGCCCCGCCCGTCTTGCTTCTCCCCCCTCGATCATGGTCTTATTGGCTCGCCGGGGGTGTGGCTTCCGGTTTTTTTTCGTCCGGATTCATGGAGGCGGGCTGGCTTGGAACTTCATTCGCTGGATCAGGCGCGCGAGGATCACCGCTGGATGGCGGAGGCGCTAAAACTTGCCGATCAGGCCGAGGCGGCCGGAGATGTCCCTGTGGGCGCGATTATCGTCCGCACGGGCGAGGTGCTGGGCCGGGGATACAACCGGCGGGAGGCCGAGCGCGACCCGACAGCCCACGCCGAGATTCTCGCATTGCGCGACGCGGCCGAGCGGGCGGACCTCTGGCGCCTGGACGGAGCGACGATGTACGTCACCCTTGAGCCCTGTACCATGTGCGCGGGCGCCCTCGTCAATTCGCGGATCGCCCGGCTTGTTTTCGGCGCTTCGGACCCCAAGGGCGGGGCCTGCGGTTCGCTCTACGATATTCCGGCGGACACGCGGCTCAACCACCGCATACCGGTGACTCGCGGCGTCCTCGCAGATGAGAGCGGGCAGCTTCTGCGCGCCTTTTTCGGGGAGCGGCGGCGTCTGGCGCGCGCTGCGCGTGAGGCGCAGCGCTAGAAGAGCATTCCTGTTACGGAGAGGTGGCCGAGTCCGGTTTAAGGCGGCAGACTCGAAATCTGTTGTGCGGGCAACCGTACCGGGGGTTCGAATCCCTCCCTCTCCGCCACAAATAAGTCATTGTTATTGA
>CAMYJL010000053.1:14059-23438 GCA_947258645.1 uncultured Nitrospinota bacterium | reverse complement strand
GCAGAATGCCGAAACTTCGCGCCAAAGGCGAGTAAATATACGGTCCAGAGCGCGAAACCGTCAAGTTTTCGGGGAGTTGGAGTAAAAAACCGCCTCCCGGCGGAGCTTGGAGCGGGAGGGTTTTCAGGATGAACCCGCCGTCTCGATTTCCTCGGTTATTCTGGCGCTGATGATACCCGCCGCGTTCTCGAGCGGAATGAACTCCGTCTCCCCCGTCCGCCGAGACTTGAGCTCCAACTGACCCTCTTTCAACCCTTTCGGTCCGATAATTACCTTGTAGGGAAATCCGATGAGGTCCGCGTCCTTGAACTTCACCCCAGCCCGCTCGTCACGATCATCTAGGACGACTTCGACGGCGGACGACTGGAGCGCTGCGTAGAGCTTGTCCGACTCCTCGCGGCATTTTGCATCCGTCATGTTCGCCTGAATGATATCGACCTGGAACGGGGCGATGGGCATGGGCCAGACGATGCCGTCCTTATCGTGATTCTGCTCGATGGCGGCGGCCACCGTCCGGCCAATGCCGATTCCATAGCACCCCATGAAAATCGTCTTCGTCCCGCCGTCCTCGTCCTGGTAGGTCGCCTCCAGCGTCTCGCTGTATTTGGTCCCCAACTTAAACACATGGCCGACTTCAATCCCGCGCCGGACAGTCAGCGGTTTTCTGCAGTCGGGACAGGCGTCGCCCTCCTCGGCTACGGTCAGATCGGCGAAGGCGCTTGCCTCGAAATCACGCCCCTCCTCGGCGCCCGTGTAGTGATGATCTGTTTCGTTCGCGCCGACGACGAGACCGCCCCGGCCCTCCAGGCAGTCATCCGCGATGATGCGAACGCCCTCCAGCCCAATCGGTCCGGCAAAACCAACCGCCGCACCCGAGAGTTTTTCGACGGTCGGCGCATCGGCCAGAAAAAGCTCCGTCGCGTCCAGCACGTTTTTCAATTTGACTTCGTTCAACTCCCGGTGCCCGGGAATCACGGAGGCCACCGGGCTGCCGTCCGCCGTGAAAAGGAGCGTCTTCGTGACCTGCTCCGCCGGAAGCTTCAGGAACGTGTACACCTCATCCACCGTATGTACCCCCGGCGTGTGGACTTTCTCCAGCGTCGCCCCCGGCGTTTCCGGTAAGGAGATGTTGACGGGCGTCTTCTCCGAGTTGGCCGAATAGCCGCAGCTTTCGCATACGTTGATTCCTTCCTCGCCGGTATCGGCCATCACCATGAACTCGTGCGAGAAACTCCCCCCTATTGCGCCGGAATCCGCGACGACGACAGTGAAGCTCAGGCCGCACCGCTGAAAGATACGCTTGTAGGCCTCGACCATCTGGGCATAACTCTCTTCCGCCGCATGCTCGTCGCGGTCGAAGCTATAGCCGTCTTTCATCGTGAATTCACGGCCGCGCATGACGCCGAAGCGGGGCCGGATTTCGTCCCGGAATTTCGTCTGAATCTGGTAGAGATTTTGAGGAAGGTCGCGGTAGCTGCGCACTTCTCGGGCAACGAGGTCAGTGACGATTTCCTCGTGCGTTGGCCCGAGACAAAAATCCCGCCCGTGGCGATCCTGGAGGCGGATGAGCTCTTTTCCATAAACATCCCACCGCCCCGTGCGTTGCCAGAGCTCGGCGGGGTTCAGCGTCGGAAGAAAAACCTCCTGCGCGCCGGCTCGGGCCAATTCTTCCCGGCAAATCTGCTCGACTTTCCGCTGCACGCGCAAGCCGAGGGGGAGCAGCGAATACACACCCGCGGCGACCCGGCGAATCATCCCCGACCGCACCATGAGGTTGTGGCTGATCACTTCGGCTTCTGAGGGGGCTTCCTTGAGTGTTGGGAAAAATGCCCGGCTGAACCGCATCAAGCGCCGTCCCCGTCTCCAGGCGCGCTTCCGGCGGCGGTGGGTTCTTTGTACTTGGCGGCCAGTTTCTCGACCTCCTCGACGAGATTTTTCTTGATGTCGGCGTAGTCGACAAGGCCCTGCTTTTCGCCCTTCATGAAAATCAGGGCGCGCTTATGGCCGCCCGCGACGCCGATGTCCGCCTCGCGGGCCTCACCAGGGCCGTTAACCTCACAACCCATGACCGCCACGGTGATGGGCGCGTCGATATGAGCGAGTTCCTGTTCGACCTCCAGTACCAGCTTGTCCACGTCAATCTGCACCCTTCCACAAGAGGGACAGGCCACCACGTTCACGCCCTTCTGACGCAGGCGGAGACTCTTGAGAATTTCATAGGCGACCCCCACCTCATCAACGGGATCGGAGGCCAGGGAGACCCGCATGGTGTCTCCGATTCCCTCGGAAAGCAGAATGCCCAGTCCCACGGCAGTCTTGATGCTACCCGAGCGAAGCCCGCCGCTTTCGGTAATTCCCAGATGCAGCGGATAATCCACCCTCGAGGCCATCAAGCGATAGGCCCTCACCGTCCGCGAAACATCAGAGGCCTTCAGGGAAATCTTGGTCTCGTAAAAATCGCGCTTCTCCAGCATGGCGATATGGCGAAGACCGCTCTCGACAATCGCTTCGGGCGTCGCGCCGCCGTATTGATCGAGCAGGTGTTTTTCCAGTGAGCCGGCGTTCACCCCCACGCGGATCGAAATCCCGTGGTGCCTGGCGGCAGCGACCACCTCGCTGACCCGGCTTTCCCCGTTGATGTTGCCCGGGTTGATGCGGAGACAATTCACGCCCGCATCCGCCGCTTTCAGCGCCAGCCGGTAGTCAAAATGAATATCGGCGATCAGGGGAATGCGAATGCGCCGCTTGATCTCGGGTAGCGCCTCGGCCGCCCGCTCATCGGGCACCGCCACGCGCACGATTTCGCACCCGGCCTCTTCCAGACGTTCGATTTGCGCGACGGTCGCCTCGACATCGTGCGTGAGGGTATTGCACATCGACTGCACGGCGACGGGAGCGCTCCCGCCCACCTTGACATCCCCGACCTCAATCTGACGGCACTTCCGCCGAGCCAGCGGGAACTGGCCCGGGTCCGAGCAGGGCAAGGAGTCATCCCCCCCTGCAGGGGCGGGGTTCCAGATGGGCAATGACGTGTCGCCTAAACCGTCCTTCGGACGAAGCCCAACGCCGGGGATGGGAGTCTCCCGGAAAACGTCGTCAGTGAAATGTTGAATCATCCAGTTTTCCATTGTGCGCGTCTTTGGGGCGGGTTAACGGGTCCATTGAAGGAAATAATACACGCTGTCCTTGTATGTGGCGAAGACCATCAGACCGATGAGCAACACCATACCCACCTGCATCGACATCTCGCGAATTCGCAGGCTGATCGGTTTTCCGCGCAGTGCCTCGATTGTGAGGAAGAGCATATGGCCGCCATCCAGAATGGGAATCGGAAGGAGGTTCAAAATCGCCAGATTCAGGCTCAGCAAAATAGCAAAACCGACTACATACCTCAGCCCGCGCTTGGCCTGTTCCGCGGCAACACGCGAAATTCGAATCGGTCCGCCAATATCCGCCGGAACGGTCTGAACCACCATCCCGTATAGCGAGGTCACGGTCAGATGAATAATCTCGTAGGTCTGATCGAGGCTCTTCCACACAGCGTCCAGAGGCCCGTAGCGATCAATAAACGTACGTGAAGCCGCAATGCCAATTTTTCCTTTTCCGCCAGGAAGTCTGGAGGCAGGCGTAATCGAAAGCTCGATAACGCTATTTTTACGTTCCACTTGAAGGAGGAGCTTCTTCCCAGCGTTCGCCTCGATAATATCGGCCATCTCTTTCCATCTACGGACAGAAGTTCCATTGATGCCGATGATTCGATCGTCGGCCTGGAGGCCCGCCGTCAACGCGGGAGAATTCGGCAGGACTTTACCTACCCAAGTTCCTAAAACGGGCATCCCAACCAAGCTCAGAACCCAACCCAACACCACCGCAAGCAGGATGTTGGCCAGGGGGCCCGCGAAAATGACGGCCATCCGATGCGAAACGGGCCGGAGATAAAACGACTTTTCCGGGTCCTCCGGTTCAGCGGGCACGTCGGGATCCTCAGCGTTCGCTTCGGGGTCTTCTCCCACGAGTTTCACGTAGCCGCCCAGAGGGACGAGCGACAACCGGTACTCCGTCTCGCCGCGCTGGAAACCCCAAAGGCGCTTGCCGAATCCAAGCGAAAATGTAGTGACGCCGATGCCGAGTTTTTTGGCAACCCAGAAATGACCGAGTTCATGGATAAAAACAAGAAATCCCAGAACGACAACCGCCCAAAAGACAGTATGGCCAAACCCGTAAACCCATTCGAAAATCTCAACCATGATGCGGTACCTCTAGCGGCTATCGATTTTTTCCGCCCGAGCCAGGTGCTCTGAGCACCTCCACCCCGGAAGGGATTTCAAATTCAAACTGTTCGGTGCCCACGGCAACGCCTTCTTCGATGTCGAAAAATCGAATCTGCGTTTTGTTCCCCAAGGCATCGACATAATCTAGGCCGGTAATGTGAAACGTTTCCGGGTCCACTTCCAGCCACATCCTCTGGAACCCGGCGCTGGCCTGTTTCGGCATCAGGGAGAGGCGGTGGGGTTGCGCCGCCTTCCAGACGCCCCCCTTTCTTTCGGGAACGCCCTCATCTTCCAGTTCGACGCGAAATTCCTGGGCCAGGTTTCCTTTCCCGGCCAAAAATAGGAGGGGGATGGAACCGGAGCCCGACCCTCCCATATCGCTCACAATAACCTGATTAAGCCTTTCCGTGAAAATCCAGAGCTTTTTGCCGTTCGAGACGATGAGTTGATTTTCCGGTTCCAGGTATTCCACGCGAACCCGGCCCGGCTTGCTCATCAGGAAGCGGCCCTGTGAGCGCGTCGTACGCCCCAGAGAGCGGAGGCGGTTCTCCTGCTCGAAACGGGCCTTCAGCGTCCGCGTTGCTTCATACTTGTTCTGAAGGCGGGTGACAATCTCCCTCGAGCGAAATGGCCCCGCTGCTTTTCCCGGGGGCGTCGATGCGGCCATGGCGGTCCCGAGCGGTCCGCAAACGAGGAAGACGAGGAAGAGCTCTCCCAGGCGGCTTTTCTGAGGTGGCATCAAACGGCAGACCCCGATCCTTTCCCGGAATTCCCCCATTTCGTTCCGCATTCTAGGAAGTGACCCAGGGGGTGTCAAGGATTCAAGAGCGTTCTGGAGGATAAGAACAATATTATTCAAATATTTAGATCCGTTGATTTCATGTTTTATATGAGTAAAAAATAAGCAAAGCGCGAATCTTAAAGTCATTATATCCGGAGTCCTAAGAAATAATCGGCTTGGGTGCGATAAATCCGTCCAGATTCTCCCAGGCCGATTCCTTGTCGAGAAAAACCCGGTTTCCCTCCAGGCGGATTTTCCCTTCCGCGATGAGGCGCACGGCAAGTGGATACAGGCGGTGCTCAAAGGCCAGAATCCGTTCGGATAGGCTCTCCTCGTCATCGTCCGGCATGACCGGCACGGCCGCCTGAAGAATGATGGGGCCCGTGTCCACACCCTCGTCGATGAAATGGACCGTGCAGCCCGAAACCCGGACGCCCGCCCGGAGCGCCTTCCTCTGGGCCCGCAGGCCGGGAAAACTCGGAAGGAGGGAGGGGTGAATGTTGATGATCTTCCCCGAGAATCGCGCGACAAACGACGAGGACAGAATGCGCATGTAACCCGCGCAGCAAATCAGCCCGGGGCACATCGCCTCGACCTCCCGACCGAGCCGCTCTTCGAAATCCTCCCCCGCGGGGTCCACCCACCTGGCCTCAATACCGACATTTCGAGCCCGATCAAGCGCGGATGCGCTCTCGTTGTCACTGATGACGGCAACCACTTCGGCCGGAAAGTTCCTCTCGCCCCCCGCGTCCAGAAGCGCCTGAAGATTGGAGCCCCGCCCCGAAACCAGGACAACGAGCCGGAGCCTGGATGGCTTTCTCTCTGCGCTCAAAGCGAAACGCCTTCAATGGCGACGGCGGGCTCCCCTTCCTTTCTTTTGACGACTTCGCCCACGCGAAAAGATGTTTCCCCCGCATCGCCCAGGGCTGTTTCAACGGTCTCTATTTCCGCCGGATCGACGGCAACGACGAAACCCAGACCCATGTTGAACGTCCGGAACATCTCGGACCGCTCCACGGGTCCCCGGCGGGAGATCAGGCCGAATATCCCGGGCTCGGGCCAGCCGCCGGGACGGAACCTGGCCTGAAGATCGGGGGGAAGAACCCGCCCCGCGTTGCCGGGCAGTCCTCCGCCCGTGATGTGAGCGATGGCGTGGACAGCCGATTTTCCCCGAAAAACTTTCGCTGCAGCCGAATATATTTTCGTCGGCTCCAGCAGAACCTGGCCCAGGGGTTTCCCCAGGTCAGGATGAGGCACTTCGCTCTCCAGCTCTTCCTCTGCGAATATCCGCCGGACGAGGGAGTAGCCGTTGCTGTGCACGCCCGAGGATGGCAAGCCAAGGAGAAGATCTCCCTCCCGGACCCGATCGGGGCCGAGAAGCCCTTTCCGTTCCGCGGCGCCGACGGCGAACCCCGCCAGATCGTACGCGCCGGGCTCGTAAAAATCCGGCATCTCGGCCGTCTCACCACCAAGCAGCGCACACCCGGCGCGGCGGCAGCCCTCGGCCACGCCTTCAACGACCGCGGCCATCACCTCGGCCTCCAGCTTTCCCGTCGCGATATAGTCCAGAAAAAACAGCGGCAAGGCCCCGGTCGTGAGCACATCGTTCACGCACATGGCGACGAGATCGATCCCGACGCTGTCATGCCGCCCGAGTTGCTGGGCTACCTTGAGCTTTGTCCCGACGCCGTCAGTACCGGAGACGAGAACCGGATCCCGGAAATCGCTCCCGAGACGAAACAAGCCCGCGAAGTCCGCCCCTTCGCCCAGAATACGCCCGGGATGCGCGGCATGGGTGGAACGAATGGCTTTCGAAATTTTCTGGACGAAATCCTCTCCGGCGGCGACATTTACTCCTGCCGTTCGGTAGGTCAGGGCCGGACGATCGGTCAATCTGAAATTCCTTCGGGGGAACATGCTGTTGCGGACATCCCGCCGAGAGCGCAGGCGGCGTCCAAAAGTTAATAAGAAGGCTACCTAACCGGAACTAAAGGAGAGCCTCCGTGAGGAGGCGGACCAATGCGACATTGTGCCGGTGCCCGCTTCGCTTTGCGATCACCTTGCCCTGAAGCGGGCGCCCCAGCAAATACAAATCTCCCATGATGTCGAGAATTTTATGACGAACGAACTCATCGGCAAATCGCAGCTCGGTGTTCACCACCCTTTCATTGTCGATTAGGATGAAGTTCCCCCAGCGGCCCCCTTCGCCAAGGCCCATTTCCTCCAGGGCCTCAAGTTCCCAGATGAAGCCAAACGTACGGGCGGGAGCGATTTGCTCCCGAAAACTCTCCACCCCGGTATGCTCGTAAGTGAAACTCTGTTGACCGACGGGAGCGGGCAGGTCGAGGTGATAGAAAACGGAAAATCCCTCGGCCGGCTCAATCCGAATGTACCCCTCGGACGATCCCTCCTCCCCGAATTCATACACCTTGTCCACAACGATCGGCGTCAGATCCTCGACCTGATCCTCCAGGCCGGCGTCTTCGATGAGACGACAAAACTCCGCCGCTGAGCCGTCCATGGCGGGCACTTCCTCGCTCAATTTCACGAGAAGATTCGAAATCCCATAGGCATGCACCGCGCTCATCAGGTGTTCGATCGTGCGAGCCACCACCGCGCCGTCCCTGAGATTGGTGGCGTGATTTGTGCTCTCGACGAAATCGACCTTGGCGGCCAATGTGTCGTGGACGGTCAGGCTTCCAAACCGGATCCCGCTGCCGGGCGGGAGTGGCTCCAGTATCAGCCCTGTCTTGAGCCCCGAGTGAAGACCTCGTCCGTATAAAACCACACTTTGCCCGATTGTCCGCTGGTTAAATCCAAAAGAATTTTGCCGGGTCGTGTCGGGAGGAGTCAGGCGATAGGTACGGAGCTTGCGCTGGAACGTGGGCAAAGGAATGCTGACCGCTTTGGCGGTGGAATTGATATCCCAGTTGTTTCGAATCAGATGAAATGAAAGAAACTTCCGCTCCCAATCCTGGCGCGCGATCTTGAAATCCGTCGGAGCGTCGGGATCGAGGGTTTGCGTGTCCCCGCCCCATATCTTCGCGGGAAGGTCTTCCATCCGGATGCCGCGTCCCGAAGTGGAATACGCCGCCCGGGTCACGGCGCTCTTGAGCTCAGCCGTGTTCCCCGGCCAGTCATACTGAAACATGGCGGCGAGCGCTTCATCTTCAAACTCTTTTTCCCGGCCCTCTTTTTTCGCCGCATCACCCAGGAATCGGCCGGCAAGCAGAATGATATCCCCCCGCCTGTCGCGCAAGGGGGAAATGTGAACCTCTCGTCCTTGCAGATGACGCGCCACATCGGCAGAAAGGCCGCTGGCGCCACCCATATCCCTGCCAGGCTCATCGATGGCGACGATAATTCGGTCGCGCATTTTCCCGTCTTCCATCAGGGCATCGAGAACGGCGGCCCGATCCTTCTCACTGAGCCCATTGACGCCATCCAGATAAATGGTTCCGCCGGAGACTTCGGAGCGAAGGCGCCCGAGAATATCTTTCAATCTCCGGCCGTTCCCGTCAGCCGGAAACGAGCGGCAGTGAATCGGCGTGAAGGGGCCTTCACTTGTAATTCCGCACCGGTGGACATGGCGCGCGGCATGGCGCTTGCCCGTCCCCCTTTCGCCGAAAATGACGATGGGACGCAAATCTCCGGCGGCCTCTCTTAGCTGGCCGCGCAGGTCAACGATAGATTTGTCATTTCCGTCCAGAAAGAAAGTTTCCGTTTTCGGAGGGCCGGGCACCTTCGCCCTGTGTTTTTGGACCGCCGATCGGACAATGCGTAAAACAGCTTCCATGGAAAGCGGCTTTTCGATGAAGTCGAAAGCGCCCAGCTTCGTCGCGGCCACCGCTGTGTCGATGGAGCCGTGTCCGGACATAACGACTACCTCGGTTTCCGGATTCGTTTCCTTAACAGCCTGAAGTGTCTTGATTCCGTCGATTCCGGGCATCCAGACATCCACCAGGACGACGTCGGGAGATTCGGAGCGAACCAGATCGAGAGCATGTTCGCCGTTATTGGCCTTGGTGATGTTGTAGCCTTCGTCCTCAAGGATGCCCTCGAGGCTCGCCAGAATGCTTTCTTCGTCATCGACGATGAGAATGTGCCCCTTATCCAATGGCGGCTGTCCTTTCCACGTTCGCAGTGATGGACGAGATGGGCGCAATGGGCAAATTCACGCGGAATATAGAACCCCGCGGCTGATTGTCCCGCATGGTGATGTTTCCGTTGTGGTCGGCCACGATACGGTGACAAATGGCCAGGCCAAGGCCCGAGCCCCTTAGTTTGGTGGAGAAATAGGGAGAAAAGACGTGACGCTTGTTCTCCT
>CAMYJL010000053.1:0-14046 GCA_947258645.1 uncultured Nitrospinota bacterium | reverse complement strand
GGTGGAAAAATAAGGAGAAAATACGTGGCGCTTGTTCTCCTCCGGAATTCCCTTTCCCTGGTCGGCGACTTCAATGACCAGTTGGCTCCGTTCGAGGTCAGCCGAGGCCTGCATCGTGACCTCTCCCTCTTCTTCGGTGGCCTCGAATGCATTTTCCATCAAATTGATCAGAACGCGCTGGAGTTGCTCGGGGTCCGCCATGACGGGAGGGAGTTCCATCTCAACCTTTGTCAGGAGGGACACATCGCTTTCCCGGCTCCGGTAGAGATTCACCACTTCATCGATGAGGCCATTAATACTGCAGGGGCGCAGCTTGGGTTCGGGCAGACGGGCGAATCGGCTGAACTCGTTCACCAGCTCCATGAGACCCTGTACCTGATGGATGATCGTATCGGTGGCGATTTCGAACACCTCGGGAAAGTCCACGGCATTCTGCTCAAATTTGCTGCGCATCCGCTGCGTGGAAAGCTGTATGGGTGTGAGCGGGTTCTTGATCTCGTGGGCGATACCCTGAGCCACCTCCCGCCACGCGGCGACTTTCTGGGCCCGTATGAGAGCCGTCATGTCATCAAAGACAACGACAGCGCCCAAATGCCGCCCGTCAGCCCGGCGGAGCAGGGTGAGGCTTGCCCGGAGGGTGAGCATCTGACCGTCGATCAACGCCTCAACCTGCTCGGAGACGTTTTCCTTTCCCTCCTCCCGCATGGCACTCAGCAAGAAGCGAACGGGCTCAAGGTGCTGGCTATCGAACACCTCATTAAAGGGACGCCCGAGCGCCCACTCGGAGCGGACTCGAAGCAGCTCGCCGGCCGCCTTGTTCAATATGGTGATGCGACCGCGCCGGTTGATGGACACGACGCCGGTGCCGATGTTGTCGAGCATGGCTTCCATGTAGCGGCGTCTTCGGTCGATCTCCGCGCTGGAGCGCTTCAGGTCCTCGGAAGCTTCCTCGATCTCCTTTTTATTGGTCTGGAGCTCATGGGTCATGTTGTTGAAGGCGTTCACGAGAATGCCCACCTCACCCTCCGCCCGAACATCGACGCGGTGGCCGAGATCACCCTCCGCAACGGCCCGGGTGCCCTCGGCGAGCTTTTCGATGGGAACGGTGATGCCCCGGGCGAGGTAAAATCCGAACCAGATGGCTGCGAACAGGATCAGGAGTGTGATGAGCAAAAACGTAATGATGTAGCTAGCCTTGATGGGATTTTTGGAAAGTTCAAGCTCTTTGTAGTCTTCATAGGCGTTGATGATGCTCTCGATTTTCGCGACAAGGCGTTCGGGAATGTACCGGGAAACAACGACAAAACCCGTTACCTTGGAGCCCGACTTGACCGGGGCGACGCCGTGAACGGCATCTCCCTCGCCCCAGCTTTCAACGCTGGAGCGGGCTTCGCCCCGGAGGACTTTTTCGATAAATGCCTGCGCGGGCGAAAAGGTGGTCGCCGCAGGGATGTTTTCCTTAAGCACGAAGGCCAGGCTGGAGCGATCCGATCGGAACACCTGAATGGCATCGGCGCCCGAATCCTTCAGAGCGGTTCCAATGTGGGCTTTTAGAGCCCCCTGGCTTCGGAGCGAACCCCACCCTCTCGATTCGATCCCCTTGGCCAGCCGCTTTGCGGCGGAGAGCGTGTCTCCCTCGGACTCGTGATAGTAGGTTTGGGCCACCTGAAAAGAGCCCTTCAGCGCTTGCTCGACCTTCATGTTGAAAAGCGTATCAAAACTTTGGTTGATCAAACCGCTTGCAATCAAAAACAAGACCACTGTGGGCACGAGGGTGAAGCCGACAAATGCCGCAATAAGCTTGACCTGGAGGCGCATACCACCCGGCCCCGATTGCGACGATTGGTAGAGGCGCACCAGGTTGCGCACCACTAACAGCACGAGGACCATCAGGAGGATGATGTTCAGATTGACGAGGGCGAATACGACAACGTTGTTGAGAAGCGGCGTGCCCGGTTCGACCTCCTTAAAGTAAATCCATGCCGTGAGCAACAGAATGGTAATCCCGATCAGGCTCAGAGTGGCCCTTCGGACATTTTTCCGCCGCCGGGCGGTGATTTCCTCGTAGGTCAGACTGGTGGGGTACATGGGTTACATTCCACCGGCGTTAAAGGGCAAAGAGGAGGCCCACGGTGTTTTCTGATCCAAAAACCCGAGCATATAATTGAACGGAAAAGCGAAGTTCACGGAGTTCAGCTTTGCGCGCACCTGAAGATAATAACCGTCACCCGGTTCCAGATCCCGCACCTGCATCACCGCGTGCCCGTTGACCCCAGACATCCAGTCCACCATTTCTGCACGGTTTTTGGTGACCTTCTGGGTCCTCTCGTCGGTTCCGTTCTGGGCGCTGAACGTATACGCCTTTTTGAGGGTGTCGTATTTCACCTGATGGACCAGCGTCTGCTTCTTCACCGCGGAATCATATATCAGGGTGCGGCCCCGCATCAGCGCAATTTCGAAGGTAAAGCGCGTCGTCACCCCGCTATGGATGATCTCGAAAAGCTTGGGAGTAAAGGCCTCTTCGAGAGACATAAAAGCCATCAAGCGGCCTTTTTTTTCGATGACCAGAACATCGTGAATCCTCGGGGTGCCTGCACCGGCCGGGGCGGAATGCGCGGGCGTCCATGCGAGCGCCGCCGCCAGCACGATCGTGGTCATCAGGAAAGAACGTTCTAAACCATACATTTTCATCAGGTTACTATTCACCCTCTTGTCCATTCCAGGATGAAATTGTACCGAAATTTCCCCTCATCCCTCAATACCAGAATCCCTTGTATTTTCGGGCTTTTTGAGCATGGATCGGAGCTCGTAGAGGCGCTCGAGGGCTTGGCGAGGGGTCAAAAGGTCCGGGTCCAACTTCGATAGCGCCGCTTCTACTCGGGAGGGATGGCCCCCGAAGAGGGACATCTGGCCCGCACCCGAATCCCGAATCGGACCAGCCCCTTCGCTCACAGAGACCGGCGAACTCCGCTCCTCCTCGAGGCCTGCGAGAATTTCTCTTGCGCGCGCGATGACGTCATCGGGAAGCCCCGCCAGGCGGCCCACATGGATTCCGTAGCTTCGGTCGCAATTTCCCTCGACAACCTTCCGGAGGAACACCACCTCCTCGCCCCATTCGCGCACCTCGACCGTCAGGTTCGCGACCCGCGGAAGACGGTTCGCCAGGTCCGCCATCTCGTGGTAGTGCGTCGCGAACAGCGTGCGCGCGCGGTGGGTCTTCGCCTCGTGGAGATATTCGGCTACCGCCCAGGCGATGCTCACGCCATCGTAGGTGCTCGTTCCCCGGCCGACCTCATCGAGAACCACGAAGCTCCTCTCCGTCGTCTCCCGCAGGATGGCGGCCGTCTCGACCATCTCCACCATGAACGTGCTCTGCCCCTCCAGCAGGCGGTCGTGCGCCCCCACCCGGGTGAACACCCGGTCGACCAGGCCGATTCGCGCCGACTTCGCCGGCACGAAGCTCCCGATCTGCGCCATGAGAATGAGCAGCGCCGCCTGACGGAGATAGGTGGATTTCCCAGCCATGTTGGGGCCCGTGACGATGAGAACCTGCCGCTCACCTCCAATCCGCAGGTCGTTCGGAACGAACGCCATGGCAGGGTCCGCCTCCATCACCGGATGGCGCCCCTCCTCGATCTCGATAATTTCTCCCCCGTCCACCACCGGCCGGACATAGTCGCGCCGCCGGGCAACCTCGGCGAGAGACGCCGCCGCATCCAGACGCGCGATTCGATCCGCGGCGGCGAGAATCCGCTTCGACTCAATAGCGACGCAGGAACGCAGACGTCCAAAGAGAAGGTATTCGAGTTCCTTGGCCTTCTCCTCGGCACCGAGAACATCGTCCTCGATTTCCTTGAGCTCGGAGGTCACGTAGCGCTCGGCAGAGACGAGGGTCTGCTTCCGGGCGTACTCCAACGGAACTTTTTCGGAAAATCGCTTGGGAATTTCGAGGTAAAAGCCGAACACCCGGTTCGAACCGATCTTGACGGGAAGACCCGTCCGCTCGCGCTCCTGATTGGCGTAGGACTCCAGCCAGGATTTCCCCTCCCGGCTCGCCGTCCGGAAACGGTCGAGCTCGGGATCCACCCCGTCCCGGATCAGGCCCCCGTCCCGGAGCGTGAGGGGCGGATCGTCGAGGAGCGAGGCGCGAAGCTCTCCGCATAAATCCTCGAGCGAATCCCAGCCCGCCGCGATTTCACCGAGATACGGTGCGCGTGCGTCCTCCAGCGCCCCCAGAGCGCGCGGCAGAACGGACAGAGAAACCCCCAGGGCATTGAGGTCCCGGGCGTTGGCTGTCTGAATTCCAACCCGGCCCAGGATGCGCTCCAGATCCTGGATATTCTCCAGCGCCTCCCGGAGATTCACCAGGCGATCCGGATTTTCGACCAGCTCCTCCACCGCGTCCGCTCGCCTTGCGACGCCATCCACGGACATGAGGGGCGAGAGCACCCACCGCTTCATCAAACGCCCGCCCATCGCGGTCAGCGTCTCGTCCACCAGGTCGAGGAGCGTTCCCCGGCGCCCGCCGTCCACCGCCGAGCGGACCAGCTCGAGGTTCCGTTGGGTGGCCCCGTCCAACAGCATCGTGTCCGACAGGCGGGAGAACGTGACCGGCCGCAGGTGGGGAAGTTCACCCGGTTGGTTCTCTCTCAGATAGGCGAGAAGCGCCGCGGCCGCGACCGAAGCCAGCGGGTGGCCCTTTGTGCGGATCTCGATTTCTTCTTCGTCTTCGAACTGTTCCGTCAAGGTCCGCAGAGCCGAGCCGCTTCGGAAGGAAGAGCCGTCACGCATTTCGAGACGGGCGCTGAGTTCCTCTGCCCGCGCGGCGACCGCCGGCGGCAAGCTTGCACCCTCGGGAAGGAGAATCTCTTTCGGGCGCAATCGCTCCAACTCATCGGTCAGGAACGATTCGGCGCGCTCCCCGGCGATCTCGCTGGCGCGGAACTCGCCCGTGGACATGTCCACCCAGGCGACGCCCCAGCCGCCGCGCGCATTTCCGTTGCCGGGGAAAAGACCGGCCAGATAACAGGGCTCTTTGCTGTCCACCAGATGAGGGTCGCCCACGGTTCCCGGCGTGAGGATTCGGACGACTTCCCGTTTGACGACCCCCTTCGCCTCGCTCGGAGACTCGGTCTGCTCGCAAATCGCCACCTTGTAGCCGGCCTCGAGGAGACGGGCCGAATAGGTGCCGGCCGCGTGAACGGGAACGCCGCACATCGGTATGGGACCGCTGTCGTCTTTTTGACGGGAGGTCAGGGTGAGTTCGAGCACTTTCGCGCCGACCTCGGCGTCTTCGTAGAACATCTCGAAGAAATCGCCGAGCTGGAAAAACAAGAGTGCGTCGGGATGCCGGGATTTGATCTCGAGAAACTGGCGCATCGCCGGGGTCGCGTTCTCGCTCCGCCCGGCGGGTACGGAATGAACGGGAGGTTTGGACGCAGGCGCCCGCAGGGGCCGGGGCTCTGTTTTTTCCTTAGTCGAGGGGGACATTTCTTCCCTCTTCCCTGGAGGGGGCGGACCCCGGCGAGTTCTCGGAGGCCGGCGGAGAATCCGAAGGCGCCGACGCGGGGAGCGAGCGCGCCGCCTCCCCGTTGGAGTCTGTCGCGACAGAGGCCGGGAGGAGACGCCCGCTCTTTTGCTTCTCGCTTTCCAGTTCTTTTTCCAGTACCCGAATCTGTCGCCGGTGGGTTCGGAACCGCGCGTAGAAGCGGAGCCTGTCGAAAATCCCGCCCAGCCAGGCGACAATGAACCCGGAGACGAAAAATCCCAAAAGAATATAAAACAGCGGAAATTCGACCGTACCGATCTGGTGATACGTCACGGATACGGGCTTCATGTTCAACACGCCGAAGCTGACAATGGCTACAGCCGCCAGAAGCCCCAAAATCAGCCGCAGTGCACCCATCTCATTCCTTCCATGCGGGCATACGAGCCGTCACGCTTTCGATTCCAACGCGAACTTTACAAACGATTTTCGCAACGCTTCGTAGGTGGCCTCGAGGTGCTCAGGTATCACCCGGACATCGCTCAGCACCGGCATAAAGTTGTGGTCGCCTTCCCAGCGGGGAACGATGTGAAGGTGCAGATGAGGCTCGATGCCCGCGCCCGCCGCCTTGCCGAGGTTGTAGCCGAGGTTAAATCCGTGGGTTTTCATGTTCTCGCGGAGAACGGTGATACACCTCTGGCTCATCCGGAACAACTCAGAGCCCTCTTCTTCGGTCAACTCTTCGAAATCCCCCACGTGACGATGGGGGACCACCATCAGATGACCGTTCGAGTAGGGATATTTGTTCATGACGATGTAGGTCAACGCACCCCGGCAAAGGATCAGGTTCCCCGGCCCATCGTCCATTTGCCGGAGGCCGCAGAGAACGCAGCCGGAAGAGCCGTCCCCTTCCCCGGATTTGGCATTTTCATTCAAGATAAACTCCATCCGCCACGGCGCCCACAACCGATCCATCAGGCGGTTTCCTCCGGCCGGAGACGCACGCTACCCTCCCGCGTATCCGGGCAGGCCGGCGCCATGGAGCTTCTCGAGCAGGCGGTTTTCCTTCCGGCGCATCCGTGCCGCATCGCGGGCGGTGTGATGGTCAAATCCATGAAGATGCAATACCCCGTGGATCAGAAGGCGGTCAACGGCCACATCAAGCGCAACAGCGTCTTCCTCGGCCTGACGCAGGGCTTCGTCGATGGAGATGACAATATCACCTATGTGATCGAGTTCAAGGGCGGGGGCGGAAATTTCATTGCCCGGGCGCTCCGGACCGACAGGCCCGGACGGGAAAGAGAGAACATCCGTCGTCTCGTCGATATTTCGGAAGCGCCGGTTGAGCGAGCGCATCGCCCGGTCACCTACGATGGCGATATCGAGAGACGCCTCACCCGACCGGAGATTTTCCAGCACCACGGACACCCGTTGCCGAAGCGCCGGAAGGCTGAGCGGCACCCGCCTTTGGCGGTTTGAGATGGCTATCTCCATTGGTTCCCTTCCGTTCGGACTTTTCGTCTGTGGGGTAGATCACGCGGTGATGGTAGATCCCGGCCAGAACCCGGAGGAATGATTCCTGAATCCGGCTCAAATCCCTGAGGGTGATCGCGCACGCGTCGAGCTGTCCGTCGGTAAAGGCCGTCTGGATGACGCGCTCCACCAGGCCGGCCAGCCGCGCGGGCGAAGTATCCGAGAGGGATCGGGAGGCCGCCTCCACCATATCGGCCAGCATCATGATCCCGGCCTCGCGCGTCTGGGGGCTCGGCCCGGGGTATCGGAAGACTTCCTCGCGGGCGTCTCCCCCCTGGCTCTTGGCCTTCTCGTAGAAAAACCGAATCAGAGAGCTTCCGTGGTGCTGGCAAATGAGATCGATGATTTCCTCGGGAAGTTTGTGGCTGCGCGCCATTTCGATGCCTTCCTTGACGTGGCTGATGAGAATGAGCGCGCTCATGCTCGGGCTCAACTTATCGTGGCGGTTTTCCCTTCCCTGATTTTCGATGAAATACTCGGGCTTCACGATCTTTCCGATGTCGTGAAAATAAGCGCCTACCCGAACAAGGAGCGGATTGGCACCGACCGCTTCGGCGGCCTCTTCGGCGAGGTTCCCGACGAGAAGGCTGTGGTGATACGTGCCCGGCGCCTTGAGCATCAGCTGGCGAAGCAAGGGATGATTCTGATCGGAAAGCTCGAGAAGCCTCATGTCGGTGGTCAGCTTAAATGCCGATTCAAAGAGGGGCATGATGGCGGACACGATGATGATGTTCGCGATGCCGCCCCCGAAGGCCAGCGGAATGTCCGTCCAGTTCTCCAGGAAAAATTTGACTCCCTCCTGCATGTTGAAGCCAAACACCAATACCGCATTCGCGACTCCGATCATCAGGCCCGCCGTGAAGACCGAGGTCCGCTTCCGGTAGTCCTTCCAGTTGATGGCCGCGTACACGCCTCCGGCCAGCGCGAACAGGGCAAAATGCACCTTGCCCGGAAGCACCAGCCCTGCGATGACGGCCGACATGACGGCCATCAGGATGGCCGTCGACCTCCCCTGGAGAATCGCCGCGAGTATCGATGCCGAGGCCAGGGGGATCACAAAATAATAGGACGAGACATCAATCCCCCGGGACGATTCGTAGAACTCATGAGCGAGCCAGATACCCGATTTGATCAAGGCCGCCTGGCCCACCAGCAGAATGCAGAAAAGAATGATGCCTTTGGGCGCTGACAAGACGCCCAGCTCGTAGCGCCGGGCGGAAGTCCAGGCAAAGAGAAGAAAGAAAAGAACGAGAATGACCGTTCCGATGCGGTTGTCGTAAAAGTGCTGCTCGCGATTCGTCAGTTCGAGAGCAGCCAGCTTGGCCAGGTGGCCCTCCTTGATCCGCTCTCCTTCGCGAACAATCATCTCGCCATTCTTGATGACCTGCGTAACCACGGGAACCTTGGCCTCCGCCTCTTTTTGGGCCTCCACGGTGGCCTGATTATTGAAGTTCAATGTAGGCGGAACGAGTTTCCCCGCCTGTCCCACAAGAAGCCGGCGCATGACTGGGCCGGCCTGGAGGTCCATGCTCTCGGCCTCCCGATTGAGAAAACCTTCCACTTCCCGAAGTTCGAGCGGGTTGAAAGAGGGCGGGAGGGGCACTCGGCTTCCGGAGCGGATGTCCCGAACGATGATTCCCCTCGAAGCATGGGCCGAATACAGGCGGCGATCGCTAACGACGCCTTTGGCCAAGACCGTGTGAATGAGCTGGACGATATCCTCGCCGATCCAGGTGGCGAATCTTTCCTTTCTCATCCGGGCAATCAGCTTCGGAGAAAAGCCTCCTCCCAGCGAACGCTCGAAGTTCGCCTCGACGGAATGAAACTCTGGCGATCGATAGAGTTCCCGATACACCTGGGATTCTTGTACCACCCCCCCTTTTTTTCCGCCCTCCGATTGTGTGCGCAGAAGGCGGTCTCTCACCTCGGCGCTCAGGGCCGCCAGACTCTTCTGGATATTCTCGAAGGCGCTCCGCACCCGTCCGTCGATCTCCTCTTGAAGCTTGGAGTCGATGTCGTAGTGCGGAAGGACCTGCTCGCTCGCCTTTTGTCGAAGCGCTTTCGATGCGATGGCGTCTTCGACCCGCATGTCGCGCGGCGCCTTGATGTCGCGGCGGGCGATGTCCCCGACCCGGTAGGTGAACGCGGTCGTGGAGATGCCCGAGGTCATCAAAAGGGTGAGAACCCCGGTCAGGAGCAGCCCCAGCAGCCAGGGGGTCCATTTAAAATTCCAGGGCGAGCGGAAGAGAGGAGCCAGCCGCCCGTTCTTGGGAGAATTCATGCGGGGCGCGCCGCTCTTCCCTTTTCCGGACGCCTTGCCTCCGACGGTCAATTGATTCAATGAAATGTCCTCAGGGTTCCGTTTTCAAAGGAGTCATCGTGGAGGAGTACATAGGGGCGATTTATGAGCGATGCGCCTCATACGCCTGGACAATTTTTCTGACCAGCGGCGTGCGGACAACATCGCGCTCCGTAAAAGTTATGAACCGGACATCTTCCAACCCGCCCAGGATATCCTGGACCTGAACCAACCCGCATCCGGCGGAATCGGGCAAATCCGTCTGGGTGATGTCTCCGGTGACCACGGTCTTGCTTCCGGAGCCCATACGCGTCAAAAACATCTTCATCTGCTCGGGCGTCGTATTCTGCGCTTCATCGAGAATGATGAATGAATCGTTCAGCGATCGCCCCCTCATGTAGGCCAGCGGGGCGATTTCGATTTCTCCCCGCTGAAGGAAACGCTCTGTCCGATCGAAATCGACCATCTCGTGAAGCGCGTCGAAGAGCGGCCTCAGATATGGGTTCAGCTTCTCCTGCAGATCTCCGGGCAAAAATCCCAGCCGCTCCCCTGCTTCCACGACCGGACGCGTCAGGATGATCCGCGAGTAGGCCTTGTTCAGCAGCCCGGTCACCGCCATCGCCATCGCGAGATAGGTTTTTCCCGTTCCGGCGGGACCGATGCCGAACACACAATCGCTGTCGCGGATGGCCTCGAGATACTCCTTTTGGGTTTGGCTCTTGGGGATGACATAGCGCCTCTTCGTGGGCAAACTCACCCGCGCGGACACCAGGTCCCGAAGCGTCAGACTCGACCCATTGGCAACGACCCGGGCAAGAGTTGAAATCTCGGCCGGTTGAAACCGGTAGCCCTCCTCGACGCAGGCCGAGAGTTCGTCAAAAAAACCCAGAGCCCTTTCCGCCGACTCAGAATTTCCTTCCGCCACGAAGCCTTCCGAGGCGATGCGAATTTTCACCCCAAAAGCCTTTTCAACCGCCCGCAAGGATTCATCCCGGTGACCGACCAGGTGAACCAGATGGTCGGAACCCAAGAGAGGAGTGGCGGATATTTTTGTGGCCAAAAGTCAATTTCCCCCAGATCGATTACTTCATTCCCCCTCGACTAGCCGATCGGATCGTACGCCCCCCCCACCGGAGGCGTCAACAATAATGGGCGCACTATTTTCGTTTTTTAATCGCCTCTCCCCGCGGATGGTGCGTGTCTACGGCCTGCCGCAGGGCATCCCGGTCAATCTGGGTGTAGATCTCCGTCGTGGAAATATCGGCGTGCCCCAGCATGGCCTGCACCGCACGGAGATCGGCCCCCCGGCTGAGGAGGTGAGTCGCGAAGCTGTGACGGAGCATATGGGGGCTGACCGTCCGCCCGATCCCCGCATGGCGCGCCCAAATCTTCAGGCGGATCCAGAAGGCCTGGCGGGTCATGGGGCCACCCCGGCGGGTCACGAACACGTAGTCCGATTTGCGGGCGCGGAGCATCAAGGCCCTGGCAGACTCCAGATAGTCGAGCACCCGGCTTCGGGCCAGATCGCCCATCGGGACCAGCCGGGTTTTATCCCCCTTCCCCTGAACGAGGGAAAAGGCCGCGTCCTCGCGAAGCTGAATCTGGGCCAATCTGAGTCCGACCAGCTCGCTGACACGCATCCCCGTTGCGTAGAGCAGCTCTAGCATCGCCCCGTCCCGAACCCCCTCGGGCGTCCCCTCATCCGGGGCGGCGAGAAGGCGGTCCACCTCTTCGCCGGAGAGCGCCTTGGGAAGCCGCTTCCATGTGGAGGTCGGCGAAATGTCGGCCGTAAAATCTTCCGCCGTCATTCCCTCTCGGATCAGGAATTTCGAAAACGCGCGGAGCGCGGCCAGATGCCGTCTGACCGTTACATCGGCCTTCTCCTGTTTCCGGAGATCCCCCAGATGCGCCAGCACACTTTCGCGGCTCCAGGCGTCCGGTGACGTCACTCCGTTTTTTTGGCTCCACAGGAGAAACGCGCGGATATCCAGCGCATAACTCTCCACACTCGCGGGTGATAGTCTACGCTCTATCAATAGGTAATCATGAAAGTTATGGAGGATTTCCTCAAGTTTTGGATGAAGAGTTTGAAGATCCCCCTCCGGCCGGTCTTTTCTCTTTTTTGGGGTTTTCCTCATCCCTGTCGCCCCGCTCTTCTTCGGAAGATGCCTTGCCAGAACGCGGACATCTCGGGCGCGATCCACTTGCATAGAAGCAAAAACACCGCTGCGCCCAGGACAATTTCACCGAACAGCGCGGCTCCCTGGACGATGCTCCCGGCCTGTGGCGGCCAGACAATTCCGTTCACGAAATAGATGAAGGCACCCATCAGGACAGAGGCGAGGAAGAGCTGTTTCGCCGACCGGCCCAGCTCTTCTCCCGGCCACTCCCCCGTGTTCCGGATTCCCAGGTAGAGGAGATAGGCGTTCAGAGCACTGGCGAGAGAGGTCGAAAGGGCCAGTCCGATGTAGCCGAGGGGAACCATGAGAATCACGCTGAGAACAATGTGAGCGAGGACGGACCAGTTGGCGCAGCGCACCGGGTAGCGGGTATCGAGGCGGGCGTGAAAGGCGGCGGCCATGAGGCGGACGATTCCGAAGAAAACCAGCCCCACGGCGTAGGCGCGGAGCGCGGCCGCGCTCGCGGCACTGGCTTCGGGCCCGAACGCCCCGCGTTCGAAGAGGACTTCCATGATAGGCCGGGCCAGCGCCATCAGCCCCATCGTGGCGGGCAGCGTGATGAAAAGCGTCAAGCGACCGGCCTGGATGAGCGTGTCGCGCCCGGACGACCCTTCCGCCCCTCCGTGGCGCCTCTGGGCGGCGCGATCGGAGAGCACGGGAAACGCCGCGGCCGTCACCGCGAGACTCAGGATTCCGTGCGGAAATTGAACGAGCCGGTTGGCGTAATACAGATAGGAGATCGACCCTTCCGCGAGGAAAGACGCGAGCCAGCGGTCGACGAGGACATTGATCTGGAGAATGGCGGCGCCGAATGCCGCCGGGCCCATCAGCGTGAGGCACCGGCCGACCCCCGGAACGCGCCAGGGATTTCCGAGGAGGGGCGCGATCTGGAGCTTCACCAGGAGGGGGATCTGCACCAGAAGCTGAAGAGCACCTCCGATGACCACGCTCCAGGCCAGCCAGAACACCGCTGTTTCGGCGTCCACTCGCCCGCCCGCCGCCAGGAGGGCGGCGATCATGGCGAGATTCTGAATCACGGGGGCGAGCGCCGGCAGGAAAAAACGGCGGGCGGCATTCAGGACACCCGTCGCGATCGCGCTCAGCCCGATGAAAAAGAGAAACGGAAACATCACCTGGGTGAGCCGTGTCGTCAGGCCGAGCTTTTCCGCCGCGCGCGTGAAGCCGGGGGCGAGCGCCGTCACCAATGGCCCGGCGAAGACCACCCCGAGAACACAGATCAGGACCAGGGAGCCGGCAAGAACAAGCCCTATCGCACCGGAGAACCGGCGGGCCGCGGACTCTCCCCTTTGTTCGCGTTCATCGGAGTAGACGGGAATGAAGGCCGAGGTCAGCGCCCCTTCGGTGAGGAGGCGGCGGATCATGCTGGGAATCGCAAAGGCGACGAAAAAAGCGTCCGCCACGAGACCGGCCCCGAATATCTGGGCGATAAAGATATCCCGCACAAAGCCCATGACCCGGCTCAGGAAAGTAGCCGCACCGATCGACCCCGCCGCGCGGACGAGGGACGAGGCCTGTTTTGGCTTATTTCCAGGCGTTTCCCCCGCGGGAGGTGGCCCGGAATGCTCTGGAGGATGAGTCACAGGATATCCGGAGGGCGAAATCGAGAGCTTGACAAAAAGTGTAACTCCAGTATTTTACGCGCGGTGAGCAGCGCCCACAAGACGGGGTGCTTCTCGGACCATACCCATAGGAGATTGCGAGAACCGTGGCAAATATCAAATCTGCGAAAAAGCGAAACCGTCAGAATATTGTCCGAAGAGCCCGCAACCGCGTGCTTCGGACTCGTGTCCGCAATGCAGTGAAGGAGTTGATGGCCTCTGTCGGGTCGGACGGAAACAGCGGGGACGCCCTGAAAAAGGCCCAGTCGCTCTTGGCCCGCGCGGCATCAAAAGGGATTATCCACCGCAACACCGCGGCCAGAAAAGCGTCCCGCCTCGCCCGGCGGGTGAATCAGGCCGGGTCCGCTTCCTGATCGGCTCCACCTACCGCTCCGCACCCTGAATGCCGGGGGCGCGGTTTCGTCTGTGGGCGCGGAACCCTCCCGCGTCGGCGCCCATCTCCATGACAAAAAATTCGAGCGCGTGAAGTCTGGCAGCCGCCCGGCCCGAGCGCTTGATCCGCCGATCCACGGCAAGAAGCTTCGGGTAAAGTTCCCGCAAGAAACGGGCGCTGGCCCGATCGATATGCCGCTTGAGCCGCTCCACGGCGAAGGCCGGAATCCCCAGGAGACTCGCCAATTCGTTCGGCCCCATCCCCTGAGCCGAGGAAGCCTTGACGATCGTCCACCTGCGAATCTGATTCCGCAAAAATCCGATGAGAAACTCAGGCGCCGCCTCGGTCTCCGCGAGGCTCCGGAGGAGCGTCATCGCCCGGGGGGTGTCCCCCTCCGCGAGCGCATCTCCAAGCTTGTACATCGCATCGACCCTGGAACGCCCCACCAATTCGCGGACAGCATCCTCGTCCGCGGCCTCTCCCGGCCCGAGGTAGGCGGTCAGCTTCTCCAACTCGGCCCGGAGACGGCCGAGCGA
>CAMYJL010000052.1 GCA_947258645.1 uncultured Nitrospinota bacterium | reverse complement strand
CCCGGCTCACATCGCTGCCCTTGAGTTTCCTGATGACCCTCTCAATGTCCGAAGGAAGTTCCCCGGGGGTGAAAAATCCCATATCCCCAACCTGGTCCCGGTTCGGGCCGATGGAGTTTTCCTGGGCGACCTTCAAAAAGGAAACCCCGCCGAGGATGCTCTTCCGCAAACGGTGGGCTTCATCCTCCGACCCAACCACGATCTGACGCACACGCCAGCGTTTTTTCACGCGATAACGATTAACGTTTTTCTCGTAAAAATCTTTTATCAATTTCTCCGGAGGCTCGATTTTCGAATACACCTCACGGTTCATCACCTGTTCGATGGTGAGGGTTTCCCTGATGGCCTTCTGCCATTGTTTCCGCTCGATTCCCTCCTCGAGTAGGATTTTGTCCAATTCTTCGGGAGAACCGTACTGTTGGGTAATAAACTGAATCAAGCCCTGGACGCGGGCCTCGTCAACAAATTCGCCAACCGTTTGGGACCTTTGGAGGATGAGCCGCCGCTCGACGAGGTCTTCGATCAACGTCCGCCAGAGAGATTCATCTTGTTTGGAAGGCAGATCGGCACCTTTGAGCATCAAGGCAGCCCGGACTTCCGTTTGGGTAATCGAATCGCCGTTCACTTCGGCGAGAACGAGACCCGCGGACTTACCGGAAGATTTTGGATTCGAGTCACAGCCGGAAAGAGCCATTAGAAACACAACGGCGAGGGACGCCCAGGAGAAAGCTCTCCGAGACTGATTGCGAACTCGCATTACGTGCCTTCTTTCTCAGCTGCAGAGGGGGCGGTCAAGGCGGTTTCCTCCCCGTTGTCCTCCACTTCGCCCTCTTCGCTCTCGACTGAGCAGGCTTCAAAAGTTTCGAGCAATTCTATCAACCGGACGAAGTCCTTGTCCCAATCTCCAGCCAGAGAGAGCTGAAAATTGTGTGTTCCAGTGAATATCATACCACTGGTGGTCAAAAATGCGGCGGAAAGCTCATAGTCGCCGGGAAAGGTCTCGAAATTGGCCATTTTCCCTTTAATATGAAGGGATTTCACCCCGCAGCGCCGGCAGCGGATTCGGAGTTCGCCCACCTGAAGGAGGCGCAGGGCCCGCGGCGGCAGGGGTCCGAAGCGGTCAAACAGCTCTGCCTCGATCTCTCGAAATTCCGCCGGGGCACCGGCCGAGGCCACCTGGCGGTATATCTCCAGGCGTTCCGCCTGGCCCGGCACCCACGCCGGAGGAACCGACCCGGCGACGGGGACCACCAGGTCGGGCTCTCGATACTCAACCCTTCGACCTCGAGCCTCCTGAAGGACTTCCTCGAGTAGCCGACAATACATCTCGAACCCGACGGCGGCGATTCGGCCCGACTGTCGGTGCCCCAGAAGATGCCCTGCCCCGCGAATCTCCAAATCCCGGGAAGCCAGCTTGAAACCAGCGCCCAGCTCGCTCAACTCTTCAAGGGCCTGAAGGCGCTCGCGCGCCTCCCGCGTGAGCGCCTCGGTGCCCGGCACGAGCAGATAGGCGTGGGACTGGAAGCGATCCCGCCCCACACGGCCCCTGAGCTGATAGAGCTGGGCCATTCCGAACGTGTCGGCGCGGCTGATAAGAATGGTGTTGACGGTGGGAATGTCCAGGCCGCTCTCAACGATCGAGGTGCAGAGGAGGACATCCGCCTTCCGGGAGACGAATTTCTCCATCACATCTTCAAGCGCTTTCTCCTTCATCTGCCCGTGGCCGATGAGCAGGCGGGCTTCCGGTACGGCGTTTTCGATGAAACGGGCCACCGCCGGAAGGCTGTGCACGCGGTTGTGGACGAAAAATACCTGTCCGCCCCGGTCCATCTCCCGGCGGATGGCATCGGCCACCACTTTTTTGGTAAAGCGGGCGATATAGGTGCGGGGGGCGAGGCGGTGAAGAGGCGGGGTCTCGATTGTGCTCAGGTCCCGCGCGCCCGAAAGGGCCAGTTGAAGGGTTCTCGGGATGGGCGTCGCTGTCAACGTGAGGACGTCCACGTTGACGCGCATTTTCTTGAACTTCTCTTTGTGGACCACGCCGAAGCGGTGTTCTTCGTCGACGATCAGGAGGCCCAGATCCTTGAACTTGATGTCTTTCTGGAGCAACCGGTGGGTCCCGATGACGATATCCACCTCGCCCGAGGCCAATCTCTCGACCGTCTCGGCCTGCTCCTTGCGGGTCCGGAAGCGGGAGAGCATCTCCACCTCGACCGGCAGAGATTTGAGGCGCTCACAGAACGTCTCCCAGTGCTGGTGGGCAAGCAGCGTGGTCGGGACCACCAGAGCCACCTGCCTGCCCGACGATACGGCGCGTGCCGCCGCCCGCAGGGCGACCTCTGTTTTCCCGTACCCGACATCCCCGCAGACGAGCCGATCCATCGGCTGGGCCTTTTCCATGTCAGCCAATACATCGCGAATGGCCTGATCCTGGTCGGGCGTCTCCTCGTACTCGAAGCCAGCGGCGATTTCGTTGTCCCAGGTGCCGTCGGGGCCGAATGACACACCTTCGACCGTGTTCCTCTCCGAGTAGAGGCGAACCAGATCCCGCGCGATGGACTGGAGCGCTTTTTTCACTCCCTTTTTCGTCTTGGCCCACTTGGCACCGCCGAGTTTGTCCAGAACGGGCGTATTTCCCGCCCCCCGGTAAATATGCACGCGGTCGATATCGTCCATCGGAACGTAGAGCTTATCGCCCCCCGCGTAGGCGATATGGAGAAACTCGTCCTCCCCCTCGGCGTGCCCCAGAACCCGGGCACCGAGAAATTGCCCGACACCGTGGTCGATATGGACAACGTAACCACCTTCTTTCAGGTCGCCCAACCCTTCGCCCGAACGGCTTTTCCCCGCCCCAAGCCGTCGGCGTCCAACCGAAGGGGCGAAGAGGTCATCCGTCCGGAAGAAGATCCTTTTCTCCCCCGGAAGCCGCACGCTGGAGGACAGGCGGCCCTCGACGAGAACCACCCTCTCGTCCTCCCCCCCGGCTCTCTCACCGGGCGGGACGATCGGAATCCCGATATCCCGCTCCCGGAGCAATGCCTGCACACGGAGCGCCTGCGTCCTGTCGGCGGCAACGATATCGACCTTTTCATCCGCCCTCAGCCATCCAAGGAGCTGATCGGCGAAATTGGCGAACCGGCCCCGGATGGGCGAAAGATGTTCGGCCGTGAGCGTGATACCCGCCGTGGGCCTTCCGTCAGGATCGGGAGTTTCATCCAGTCCGATGGAATCAAGCTCCACGCGAGGCCACAGGGAAATCCCCTCGTCCATCTCCTCCGGGCTCAGCCACAACCGGCCGGGCTCGAAGGCGATCAGCCCACGCTCCTCCGCCAGGGACGCCTCTTCCTCGATATCGGACCACATGCCCTTCACCCTCGCGGCAATCCCCTCCGGATCATCGAGAATCCAGACCGCATCCCCAGAAACGGCATCGAACAGCGTCCCCAATTCCGTCAGGAACAGGGGCGCCAGGCTCTCTATTCCGGAAAAGTGGCCCTCGGCATGAAGGTGGTCGAGAAGGCGTTCCACGCGCTGATCCGGCCCATCTCCGGCCGCCTCCCGCAAGGCCTCGGCCCCCCGTTCCATCTCTTCATCCGTGAGAACCACCTCCCGCGCGGGAAATACCCGGATATCGGGGCGCGTCACCAGCGTCCGCTGGGTTTGGGGATGAAACTCCCGCAGAGAGTCGATCTCGTCGCCCCTCAGATCCACCCGGACAGGGTGCCTCTCCTGGGGGGTGAAAAAATCGACAATCCCCCCCCGAACGGCGTACTCGCCCGGGAACTCCACAATCGAGCGGCGGGTGTACATCAAGGACTCGAGATCGCCGAGCAGCCGGTCGCGATCAATCTCCTCCCCCTCGCGCAGGGAAAGGGTGCTCTCCCGGAAGCGCGAAGGCGGAGGAATCCGGCAAGAGACCGCCTCGGGCGTGGTCAACAAAATCCCCGGCCCGCCCGAGAGAAGAAAATTGAGCGCCGTCATCCGTTCACCCACGATTTCGCTCGAAGGGGAAATGCGCGCAAACGGATACACATCCCACGCCGGGAAAAAGTAAACCGATCCTTCGCCCTTCTCTCGGCCACGGAAAAAGAAACGGAGGTTCCCTTCAATATGGCGGAGCCGCCGCGCATCAGCCGCAACAAAAACAAGCGGTCTCCGGCACTTATCCGTCAGGCTCGACAGCCACCAGGCAATCGAGGTTTCGTCAGCGCCACGAAGGCGCACACGCTGAATTTCCGGGGGGTTTTCGATACAGGTGAGGAATTGTTCGATCATTCGTCAGGACATAACAGAAAAATTTGGCGTCGAACAGGCGTGCCGCCCGGAGCGTGCGTCTGCTCCTTCAGGCACTACCGTTTTAATTGCCAGCAAAATTGGGAGTAATTTCAGCGACTTTATCCGTGATGAGAAAATCCCGGATAACATTCGACGTTGTTTTCGGAAGGGAAACACTCGCGCCATTCAAAAAAACTTTTGCCCCCTTGGAATTGCCCACCGTCAGAACAAACTTGTCATTCCCCAACCAATTTTTTTCACTTCCGGCCGTCAGGAAAATTTCACTGGCCTCCTTCTGATCCACCACAACGCGCAGCCATGTATCTTCCTCAGCCTTGATTTTCAAGGTCAAACGGCTGCTGCGGGGGGCGATTTTCTCCGGTGTTTTGGCACGATTTTCATCTGATAATGAAGAAGTTGCGGGTTCCGCCACCCCTCTTGGCCCGGCCGGAAGCGCCGTGGACGCCACCGGTTTTTCGGCGGGCGTTTTCAACGAGGAAACTTCCCGAAGTATGGGTTTTCGCTTCGGGTTTTCACTCTCTTTGTTCGTCTCGTTGGATGGCCCGTTAGATGGAGCGACATCTTTCACGTTTACTTTCTGATTTTCACCTGTCGGCTTATTTGAAGCGGAACGGTTCGATTTTTCGAGAGGAGCGGAAAAACCGATTAACTCGCCCAGGCTCGCCGTCTTCCCCCGAACGAACCATAACAGCGCCCCGCTCACCAGAATAAACAAGACAACCGCGAGAACAGGAACAAGCAATTGTTTTGACTCTTCGCCCGAGTCGGCCTTCGAATAAATGATCTTCGAGCCCAACTCAACGTCTATATCTTCCGAACGGCCACCCACCTTTTGGTTATAAAAACGAGCCACTTCATCGGCATCAACGCCGATATATCTTGCGTAGGAGCGTACAAAACCGCGGCCTACGGGAATGGAGGGCAATTGATTGAAGGCATCTGCTTCAATTTTTTCAAGATAGAATATTCGGATACAGGTTTTCTCGGAAACTTCGGCAAGCGAAATTCCCCGCTCCTGGCGCTCTTGCGCAAGGTAGGCACCTATTCCGATATCTTCGAGCGGTAAATTGGAACCCACGATCTCGCATCCATTAGCCCACTAGGGCGATTGGCATAATGAAAAATGCTAAACCTATGTAAAAACAAATGTATAGGGATTTAAAAGCGCAGTCAATATTTAATTGAATTATCTAGGATTTTTCGAAAAAACGCCCATTCTCGAAATTCACTCCCTCCAGTCTGGAATCACATCCAGCAATGACGGCCCGATTAGCGTGTTTCGACAACTGAGAGGATCCCGGGAGCCACATCGCAGATGGAAGGCTTGGCGCTTTTCTCGGTCCATTTATGTAACCCTTTTCCCCACAATAAGATAGGGACAGGATTGGAAGTGTGAGATGAGTTTTCCATGTTTTCAATGTTTCCGTGGTCACTGCTGAGAACAAAGGTGTCTTCCTCGGGATTGAGGACCCCCAGAGCCGCCATCAGAAAGCGATTCAGAGAGGAAAGCAACCCCCGGGCATCATCCACCGTTCCCCGATGACCGACGATATCTGTTTGAAAATACTCATAAACGAGTAAATCTCTCTTCTTCGCCATACGCCCCAGCCGGGTGCCCGCCGCCTCTGGAGAAAGAAGCTCCGCCTCGTGCCCGCCATCGCGCAAAATCTGATTGGAGTAATCCCGGTAGATGGCCTCGCCCCGGCACAGTTCCTCCAGCCTCTTCAGGCGGATTCCCGCGGTTTCCGCCGTCACGGTGGTGACAGAGCGGTGGCGGGTCTGCCCGCGTTCGAAATAGGCCGGGGTGTAGGCGTTTGCGAAGTCCACGTGGGCGCCGCGCTCGCGCGCTTTTCGGAGCACGCCCTGGTTCGCGATGAGATGCTTCAACTCCGTGTTGGGATAGCCCTGGGCGTGGGCGCCAATGTGCGCCGGAGCGTTCACGCCCGTGAAGAGCGAGGTTCCTCCCGTCGCGCTCTGCGGAAGCCCGGGAACCCCCAGACAGGCATCCGCCTCCAGGAGGCGAAAGCCATCCGGAAGCGGCCCGCCCCCGCCGAGCGGAGCCAACGGGCCTTCATCCACCGAAGAGAGGGGGTTGGCCGGACCGGGCGGCCCGAGCCCCAAACCGTCAACAAATACAAACAGAACCGACAATTTATATCGTGCGGCCGGCCGCTGCCGCGAACGGCTTCAGGTCTTTCATGAGCTGGGCGAACTTTTTCGGCTTGAGCGACTGCGCCCCGTCAGACATGGCATTTGCGGGGTCCGGATGGATTTCGATCATCAAGCTATCCGCCCCGATGGCCACCGCCGCCTTTGCCAGATCGCCGACAAACCGCCAGGCGCCCGAAGCGTGAGCCGGATCCACCGCGATGGGAAGATGGGTCTGTTCCCTGAGAACGGGCACCGCGCTGATATCCAGCGTGTTCCGCAGGGCGGTCTCGAATGTCCGGATGCCCCGCTCGCAGAGGATGACGTTGGAATTCCCCTGGCTCATGATGTACTCGGCCGACATGAGGAACTCCTCGATGGTGGTGGACATGCCGCGCTTGAGATAAATCGCGTTTTTGACCTTGCCGACCTTTTTGAGGAGCGAGAAATTCTGGACGTTCCGGGCGCCAATCTGGAGGATGTCGGCATAATCGGCCACCAGCTCGATTTCTTCGGTGTCCATCACCTCGGTTTGAATGGGCAGCCCGGTTTTTTCCCGAGCTTCCGCCAGCAGTTTGAGACCCTCCTCGGCCATCCCCTGGAAGCTGTAGGGCGAGGTGCGGGGCTTGAAAGCGCCGCCCCGGAGGACATGGCCCCCACCCGCCTTGACCGCCTCGGCGGATTCGAGAATTTGCTCCCGGCTCTCCACCGAGCAAGGCCCAGCCACTACGACAACTTCCGGCCCGCCGAATTTTACGCCGCTTACATTGACAATCGAGCGCTCGGGATGCCCTTCCATGCTGGCCAGCTGGTAGGGCTTAAGAACGGGCATCACGGTTTCGACGCCCGCCAGCACGCTCAGGACTTCCTCCATGTTTTTGCCCCGCTCATCCCCGAGAGCGGCAATGACGGTGCGCTCGACGCCCCGCATGACATGCTCGGCACAGCCAAGCTCTTTAATCCGGTCGACGGCCCCCTGGATTTCTTCCTCGGTGGCCCCTCTTTTCATCACAACAATCATCGTCTTCTCTCCTCACGATGCGAATTTAGCCCAAAAAAAACGCCACGGGTCGGGCCCCGTGGCAAATATCGCTCCGCCGGGGCGGCAGGATGTCCCCCCGCCGCCGGACTGAATCACTCAGTCAAAATCGGCGCGCAGGCGGACGGTGGTAAAGCCGAAATAAAATCGGCCTCTCCAAAGCCAGGGTTGGACCCGTTTCCCGCGCATCAGCCTGAAACTCCGATAAATTTCTTCAAAAATTTTTCCTAACCGGCTGGGAACATTACCTCTCACGCTCCAATCCGTCAAGCCGAGGGAGGCGGGAAGCAGGTGAAATGGACCCCCGATTTCAGATTTCGGTCAGCTTGCGCCGGTCCTTCCCGCCGGGCCGGAGGAGCTTTCCGGCCAGGACAACACGCACCGCTTCAAGCATGCGCCCGCCCCGCCGCCTCGCACCCTCGGAATCGGTGAAGACGAAACGCCCCTCGCGCATTCGGAAGACGGCGACATCACCACGCGCCCCCGGGCGCAACGTGCCGCACTCCCGCTCCAGGCCGAGCCAGCGGGCCGCCGTCCGGGTGCTCAGGCGGACGACCTCGGGGAGCGAGAAGCCCAGGGCCAGGAACTTGCTCATCAGGTTCGGGAAGTCGTAAACGGGGCCATCGATGCAATGAGAATGGAGATCCGTGCTCAGGTTTCCCGGCATAAGTCCTTGAGACATAGCGGATTCCATCGTATCAAAACTGAAGCTCGCCCGCCCGTGGGCCACGTCCAGCAAGACCCCCCGATCCCGCGCCTCCCAGACGGCACGCCGGACCTTTCCCCGGCGATCGAGAATGTTCTCCTCCCGGCCGTGAAAGGCGTGGGTCAGGACATCCCCCGGCCGAAGCCGGCGCAGGATCTTCGGGAGCGGGTCCGGCGTGTCCCCGACATGCACCATGAGCGGGACGCGAAGGGCCTCCGAGGCCTCGAGGGCCGCGTCCAGCGGCTTGCCCCCGCTCCGCTCCACGACGTTCCGGCTGAGGCGCACCTTCATCCCGAGCAGCAGGTCGCGGTTCGCCCGGAAACACGTGACCGCGTCCTCCACCCGGAGGGCGCGCATATCGACGTTTTCTCCCAACCCGTCGATGAGGAGCCCCCCCGCCGAGATGTTCAGAAAGGCCCGGACCCCCACCCGCGCCGGGTCGAGAATCCACTCCCGGAAGCTCGGGAACGTCTGCGCCCCCGCGATCGCCCCCTCGAGGTTCACCCCGTAGTGGCTCACCCCCTCGAAAAAGTGGCAGTGAAGGTCCACCAGACCGGGCGTCACGATCCGCCCCCGGGCATTCAGCGTCTGCCGCCCCCGGGGCTCGATGTGAGGCGCGATGCGGTGGACGCGGCCCTTTCGGATCTCAACGTCCATCGTCCCCTCGAGATCCTGGGAAGGGTCGATGACATAACCGCCCCGGATGATCAGGTCGCTCACGGAATGGTCCTCATCGTTTGCGGTGGGTGATTCGGAAAGAAGCCTACGGCCCCCGGGAAATCCTGGCAACAAAAAAAATACCGCCCCGTTGACAGCGTCCCGGAGGCGGGAGGAAGATGCCGCTCATCCATTTGAAAAAAATACAACGCGCCAGCCGGAGCCAGGACATGCCCCCCACAACCGAGACGCCCCTTCCCTTCGACCTGACCGAAGAGCAGCAGATGCTCCGGAAGATGGTGCGCGAGCTGGCCGACCGCCACATCGCCCCCCGCGCGGCCGAGATTGACGAGACCGAGGAATATCCCGAGGACATTTACCAGCTCATGAAGGAACACCAGCTTCTCGGCATCTTCCTTCCCGAGGAATACGGCGGATCGGGGATGGGCTTCATGGGCGGCGCCCTCGCCATCGAGGAGATCGCCCGCGTCTGCTCGAACAGCCCCCTCTTCATCGTCCTCAACATGCTCTCGAGCCGGGTCATCCACCTGAGCGGGACCGAAGAGCAGAAAAAACATTACATCACCGGCCTCGCCCGGGGCGAGCTTCGCGGCTCCTACGCCCTGACCGAGCCCCACGCGGGTTCCGACGCCGGGAACATCCGCACCCGCGCCGCCCTCGAGGGCGACGAGTGGGTCATCAACGGCCAGAAATGCTTCTGCACCGGGCCCGACAAGGCCGACTTCGTCACCGTCGCCGCCAAAACCGACCCGAACGCCGGAACCCGGGGGATCACCTACTTCATCGTCCCCACCGACACGCCCGGGTTTCGCGTCGGCCGCCACGAGCGGAAGATGGGCATGCGGGGGATCTCGACCTGCGAGCTGTTTTTCGAGAACGTCGCCATCCCGAAGGAAAACCAGGTCGGCGAGCTGAATCAGGGCTTTAAGTCCGCCATGATCGGCTTCAACCAGATGCGCCCCTGCATCGGCGCCCGCGCCGTGGGGCTCGCCCAGGGGTGCATGGACTACGCCATCGGCTACGCCAGGGAGCGCGAGGCCTTCGGCCAGGCCATCGCCAACTTCCAGGCCGTCCAGTTCATGATCGCCGACATGTTCATGGAAATCGAGGCCGCCCGCCTCCTCGTCTACCGCGCCGCCGCGCTGGTGGACGCCGGCCGGATCGGCAAGGAAAACGCCCGCTACTTCTCCACCGCCAAGACCTACGCCGCCGACATGGCCATGAAGGTCGCCATCGACGCCATCCAGGTGCTCGGCGGGGCGGGCTACATGAAGGATCACCCCCTCGAGCGCTTCATGCGCGACGCCAAGCAGATCCAGATCGTCGAGGGGACCAGCCAGATCCAGCGCATGATCGTCGCCCGGAACCTCCTCGGCCTCTAATCCGGCGCAACCCAGAAGCCCAACCATGCCACTCCCCGTCGACGCCGCCATGCCCTTCGCGCTCACCGGGGCGCACCACATGCTCCGCGAGAGCGTCCGCGAGCTCTCCGAGCGCCACATCGCTCCCCGCGCGGCCGGGATCGACGAGACCGAGGAGTATCCTGAGGACATTTTCCAGCTCCTGAAAGCCCAGGATCTCCTCGGCGTCTACCTCCCCGAGGCCTACGGCGGCGCCGGCATGGGGGTTCTCGGCGCCTGCATCGCCATCGAGGAGATCGCCCGCGTCTGCTCGAACAGCCCCCTCTTCCTCTCCGTCCACCTCCTCGCCACCCGCCCCATCGAGATCGCCGGGAGCGAGGCCCAGAAACAGCGCTACCTGACCGGGATCGCGGCCGGCGAGATGCGCGCCTCGTTCTCCACCACCGAGGCCCACGCGGGCACCGACGTCGGGAACATCCGCACGCGCGCAGTGCACGAGGGCGGTGAGTGGGTCATCAACGGCCAAAAGACCTACTGCACCGGCTCGCCCTTCGCCGACTTCATCGCCGTCGCCGCCAAGACAGATCCGAACGCCGGCATCCGGGGAATCTCCCTCTTCATCGTCCCGGCCGGCGCGCCCGGCTTCACGATTGGCCGCACCGAACGCAAGATGGGCATGCGCGGCATCCCCACCTGCGAGCTTTTCTTCGAGAACTGCCGGATTCCCGCCGAGAACATCATCGGCGAGCAGGATCGGGGCTTCATGACCGCGATGCTCGGCTTCAACCAGGCGCGGCCCGGCATCGGCGCCCGGGGGGTCGGCCTCGCCCAGGGCTGCCTCGACTACGCGGCGGACTACGCCAGGGATCGCGAGGCCTTCGGCCAGCCCATCGCGGGCTTCCAGGCCGTCCAGTTCATCCTCGCCGACATGTTCATGGCGATCGAGGCCGCCCGCCTCCTCGTCTACCGCGCCGCCGCCATGGTGGACGAGGGCCGGTTCGGCAAGGAAGAAGTCCATTTCATCTCGGCCGCCAAGTGCTATGCCTCGGACATCGCCATGAAAGCCGCCGTGGACGGGATCCAGTTGCTCTGCGGCGCGGGCTACATGAAAGATCACCCACTCGAGCGCTTCATGCGCGACGCCAAGCAGCTTCAGATCATCGAGGGGACCAATCAGGTCCAGCGCTCGATCATCGCCCGCAACCTGCTCAATTTATGACCTCTCCCAAACAATCATAAATCCGTTATATGTTATTGTTTTCAATGATCTAATTCAGATTTTTGACGAATGAACCTATTGCCTCAAGCAGGTTCTCGAAGTCGGAATTATAAGTAAGTCGCCCCAGGGTGTATTGCGCCAAATTGGACTTCGTTAGTTCGCCATACTTCATGTTGGCGCCAGATGATCGGCAACTCCTGAACCTTTCCGCATCCTTTCGGAAATAATGCAGACAATTCCTATAATCGCCTTTTCGCCCATAATGTGGATTGTCGGGAGATACGGGTATCGATATGTGAGCGAAATTCAAAATGTTTTCGTCTTTGTACTCACTGCGTCGGTGGAGGACACGTCTGTCCAGATCATCTCCAAGTGGCGTTTTTTTGTACAAAATGAACCTGTTGTTCGGATTTTTCGTGCTACGGAAAAATTCTAGTGCCGCCTTTGGATCTATTGTCGTGTCGTCGTTACTCAGCGCCATGAACATTGGGATGCTCAGGCGGTCACCTTCTTTTGTGCTGCCGAGTTCCTTCGTCAGCAAGTGTATCTGGTCCCCCGCATTTTTGGAAAAGGACTCATATTTTGCGTAATCAGCATCCTGAAAAATACTCAGCCACGCACCTTTCGGGTACGCCCAGCTATATATTCGGTGCCAATTCGCTATCCAACCGTATCTACTTTTGACTCGCACGGCGGGAGACAACAAGACTAGCCCTCTAATCGGCTTCTTCCTTATTCCTTGCTCTAATCCATGGTACAGAGCGACCGCTCCGCCGGTCGAGAACCCCACAACATACAGATTTTCGACCCGATTCGAAAAACTGTTGATTCCATATCGAACCGCATCAATCCAATCTTCGAAAGTGACTTCCAGCAAGTCACCCGGCACGGTTCCGTGGCCAGGGAGCAGGATCGCTCGCACCAAGAAGCATTTCGACTGGAAATGCCTCCCGATATCGCGCATCACGAAAGGCGTGTCCGTCAAGCCGTGAATCAACAACACCCCATTCTTCACTTTTTCGCCATCCGCGCTCCCGCAACCGGGAGCGGGAAGGATTTCGAAGGGGTCGCCCGCTTCAATGATTTTCTCGTGTTCACTTCCCCCCTTACTTTTATAATACGCCCGTATGATTCTTTCCCTGTACCCGGATATTTGTTTCAAGTAATCCTCAAAAGGTGTTTTCCTCTTGTAATCAAATTTCGTGAGCCGGAGTTGTTCCAAATCCGGCGTCTCGTGCCTCTTTCCAAGCTCGCCACCCGTGCATGAAGTGAGGAAAAGCAATAACGTTGCTGCGAATGCCAAGCGCTTCATGTAGGTGTCCAATTTGGCCCCTCCCAAGATGAGATTTGCGCTCGCCAAAAACGGCATTTCCCGCCTCTAACCGAATCACCGATCTTTTTGATGAGGTTGACTTCGACCAGCAATCGCCGCCTATGCCTGGATTCCGCGCCATCGGCCCACAATTCGGTCGTGATTCTCAAATGGAGTTCATTGAGTATATCAGGAACCGCCATATTAAGAGCTCTCCTCAGGCCCAAAAGCAGCAATTCCCTTTTCCCAGGAGCAATGCCCTTTCCCGCGCCAGGTTCAACTCCAATGCGGGCCCGAATCACCTATAGCCAAAAAACCCGCCCGGTAATGGCGCACACACGGGAAGGCCGAGGCCGCGTGAACATGCCACCTCTTGGCGTGACAGGTGACCCTGGCCCCGGCCTAGCTGCCTGACCAGCCATTCGTTTGAGCGCCGCACTCCATCGCCCGCAACCTGCTGGGGCTGTAAGCCTCTTTCCACGGGCCGAACTCATTGATTCGGCTTCGTTCGCCGTGATAGATTCTCTGGGTACCGAGCCTGGCGGGGGGTACCGCTTCGGCCCGCCATCGACCTGCCGCCGCCGCCCGGCGGCTTTGCTTTCAAACAGCTGTTTTCAGGGGACACCGATGCTGAATCAGCGGACGGTTCAGGACGCCCTTGTCATCGTCAAGGGCGGGGGCGACCTCGCGACGGGGATCATCCACCGCCTCTGGCGGAGCGGGTTTCCGGTGATCGTCACCGAGATCGACAACCCGACCATGGTGCGCCGGACGGTGTCGTTCGCCGAATGTCTCTACGCGGGCCGGTTTGAGGTCGAAGGCGTCACGGCGGATTGCGCCGAAGGCGCGGGGCCGGAAGAAAAACTGGCCGCCGCGCGGGCGCTGCTCGCCGAGGGCGTCGTTCCCGTCATGGTGGACCCCGAGGCGGCCATCGTCGCGCCCGCGCGCCCGGCCGTGCTGGTCGACGCCATCATGGCCAAGCGGAACATCGGCACGCGGATCGATCAGGCCGAGGTGGTCGTCGGCGTCGGGCCCGGCTTCACCGTTGGAATCGACGCCCACGCCGTCATCGAGACCGCCCGGGGCCACGACATCGGCCGGGTGATCCTGGAGGGCGGCGCGGAGCCCAACACGGGCGTTCCCGGCCCCATCGAGGGCTACACCACCGAGCGGCTGCTCCGCTCCCCGGCGGCCGGGCGGTTCGAGCCGCGCCGGGCCATCGGCGATACCGTCGAGGCGGGGGAGGTGGTGGCCGCCGTCGGCGGACAGGAAGTCCGGGCGGAGATCAAGGGCGTCCTCCGCGGTCTTCTTCGCGAGGGGATTGAGGTGACCGAGGGCTTCAAGGTGGGCGATGTGGACCCGCGCGCCAAGCCCGGCCATTGCCACACGATATCGGACAAGTCGCGCGCCATCGGGGGCGGCGTTCTGGAAGCCATCATGATGTTTCTTTTTGGAGTTCATTCTGAAGCGGAGCGTACGCATTGAGCACAGTTGCGGGAAACGAGACCGTCAAGAACGGGATTTACAAGATCGGCCGGAGCGCCATCCCGGTCAACGAGAACGATGAGAATCCGTTCGTCCCCGGCCCTCAGTTTTATCTTCCGGCCGGCGACACGCTGGAGCGGATGTCCTGGGCGATCAGCAGCAACCTCCCCGTCCTCCTCGTCGGAGAGACGGGCGTCGGGAAAACGCTCTCGGTCCGCCATCTGGCCCACATGACCAACAACGGGTTCCGGCGCGTCAACCTGAACGGCATGACGACGGTGGACGAGTTTGTCGGCAAGCTCATGATCAACGAAAAGGGCACCTACTGGGTGAACGGCATTCTCATCGAGGCGATGGAGGCGGGCGACTGGCTCCTCATCGACGAGATCAACGCCTGCCTGCCGGAGATCGCTTTCTGCCTGCACAGCCTGCTCGACGACGACCGGATGATCGTCCTCTCGGAGTTCGACGGGCGGATCGTGCGGCCGGACCCGAACTTCCGGCTGTTCGCGAGCATGAACCCGCACGAGAACCGGCGCTACGGCGGGACGAAGCCCCTCAACGAGGCGCTGCTCGACCGGTTCCCGGTCTCGATTCAGATGGACTACCTCCCCTTCGACGTGGAGGTAGAAGTCACCATGCAACAGAGCGGAAACGAGGACCGGGATCTCGTGGAGCGGATGGTCCGGGTGGCGCACGATGTTCGCGAAGCGATGAAAAACGAGAAGGTCTTCTCGACCTTCAGCACCCGGCGCCTCATCGACTGGGCCCGGATGGCCGCGCAGTTTGACCCGATGGAGGCCGCTGCCTCGACCGTCCTCAGCAAGGTGAACCCCTTTGACGCCAAGGTGATCGAGGACATTCTCGATAACCACTTCTAACCGGTCCCGGCATGGAACGCCGCCGCAACCGCCTCGAAGTTCTCGCCCAGGTCACCGCGCACAACTACGATCTCGCCCTGTGCTACGGCGAGGTTTCCAAGCAGCAAAAACAGACCATCCAGATTGAAGACCCCGAGCGGACGCTGGAGCGACTCGGGGGCGACCTGAACGACGAGCGGGTGCTCCGCTACCAGAAGGGGATGACGCTCATCGAGGTCGCCCACCGCCTCGAAGGCTCGCTGCGCTGGGGGCTCCGGGCCGCCGTCGCCAGCCGCGAGCGCCCCGGCATGTTCCAGATCTGGCACGTCCTCGAGGACGCCCGATGCGAGACCCGCCTCGGCGCCTCCCTCCCCGGCACACGGAAAAACTTCCGCGAGTTCATCCGGCCCGCGCTGGAAGAGGCCGAGCGGCTTCATGCCATGGGAGAGCTCTCGCTCTTCTTCCAGGTTCAGTGGGGCCTCTACCTCGTCGGGGCGGGCCACGAGCCGGGCATGCGGACCACGAAGCCGGGCGGATTCAAAACGGACTGGTTCGATCCCCTCGTGCTTGATTTCCTGGACGACCTCTCCCCCGCCATCAAACGAGCCGCGCGGGCGGAGAGCCCGCGGGAGGCCTACGCGGCGGCGGAGGAGATCTATGCCGCCATCCGGGAGCACCTGCCCGACGAACTGCTCTCCCAGGCGTTGCAGGAGCTAGAAATTCCCGAAGTGCCCGAGGAGGCTCTCGAGCGGGCCGAGGAGCAGGACGCGAGCGACGCGGGGGAGGATACCGAAGAGCTTTTCTCGGCCGAAGCGCGGGAGGAGGATGCGGATTCGGAAGAAGAGCCCGTCGAGCTCACTGCCGAGGAGCTCGCCGCGCTCGGCCACTGGGCCAGCCCCTGGTTCGAGCGCGAGGGCCACTCGAAAGACGTTCATCCCTCCGCCGTCCGGGCCGACGAGGGGACGATTTTCATCCCGCCGGAGGGGAAGGCAGAGGAGTATCAGGCCGTCGTGGATAACGCGAGCAGCCAGATCAAGGTGCTCGCCTGGAGGTTGACGCAGATCATCGAGGAGCGAAAGTACACCCGCTACAGCGGGTCGTTCCGCTCCGGGAAGCTCAACATGGCCAAGCTCTGGAAGCAGCGCCTGGGCAAGTACCACCTCTTCCACCGCCGGGAGGATCCGGAGCGGCTGGACATCAGCTTCACCCTGCTCGTGGACGAGAGCGGCAGCATGAACCGTGAGTCGAAATACCTCGCGGCGCGGGAGGCCACGGTTTTCTTCGCCGAAGTGCTCGACCGCGTGGAGGTGCCCTTCGAGGTCATCGGCTACTCGACCGAAAGCTCCGAGGCGGCCATGGCGGCGGCGCTGGGGCACGTGCCGGCTTTCAAGTACCGACACATCCGCCACTCGCCCCTGCAGCACCGAATTTACAAGGCCTTCGATGAGCCGTTCCAGAACATCAAAAACCGTCTCGTGAACATCTATCCCCGCTTTAACAACTGGGACGAGGAGCATCTTCAGTTCGCCTACCGGCGCCTCATCCAGCGGCCGGAGGCGGAAAAGGTCATCATCATCACCTCGGACGGCCAGCCGAACGGCGACGCGACCCATCTGATCGAGACCGTCCACCGGCTCGGAAAGCTCGGCGTCCGCGTCGTCGGCGTCGGCGTGGTGGACCCGTTCGTGGAGCAGATTTATCCCAACTTCATCGTCGTCCAGCATCTCGACCAGCTGGCGGAAGAACTCGTGGCCATTCTCCGGCGGGAACTGCTCAAGGGCGGCGAGGAAGCCGTGGCCTGGTGAGCGGGGTGCGCTTGCTCGAATCCATCGGCCTTCGGCCCGGCCAGATCGCCGCCGCCGTCGGCGGGGGGGGGAAGACGAGCTTGCTCCGGGCGCTCGCCCGCGAATGCGCCGGGGCCGGCTGGCGGCCGGTGATCATGACGACGACGACCCACATCCTCGCGCCCGGGAATTCCGAAGGGGCGCTTTTTCTCGGCGAGGCGGCTTCCGTGAAAGACCGGCTTGATCGACAGTTCCGCCATTTGCCGGAGATCATCACGCTGGCCCGCGCACGGGCCGGGGAGGTGCCGGTACCCGCAGGCGGCGCCGGCGAAACGAAAATGAAGCTGCGGGGCTTCGGCGCGGCGGAAACCGGGTTTTTCCGGCCGGAGGAAGGCGCCCTTCTCGTGGAGGCGGACGGCTCGCGCGGCCTTCCGATCAAGGCGCCGGGACCGGATGAGCCCGTCATCCCGCCCGAGACGGACATCGTGCTCGGCGTCGTCGGGCTCGATGCCCTGGGGGAGCCCATCGATGAAGACCACGTTTTCCGGCCGGAGCGCCTGGCGGAGGTGGCGGACATGGCTACCGGCGAGGCCGTAACGGCGGAATCCATCGGACGGCTCGCGGCCCACCCCGAGGGCCTGTTCCGCAGAGCGCCCGCAGGCGCCCGCAAAATCATTATACTCAACAAATCCGAACGGATCGGGGCGATGGAAAAACTAGAGCAAATCGGTTATATTATATCGAAAGCCGCGTGTGCCCCGAAGGGGCCCGCAGAGGCGGTTCTTTTTACCTCTTTTAATCAATCGGGGCTTCGGGCGGTTTTCCAGGCGCCATGATATACGGAGGCGGAGGGACGCCAACTCGCCCTCATTGCGAGAGCCCAGAAACAGAAGGAACCGAAGGTCCATGAGTAAAGACGTCTTCAGGGAAATGTCCGAATTAAAGGAAAAAGGCGAGCGCGGCGCCATCGCGACGATCATCGCCAGGAAGGGCTCCGCCCCGATGAGCGGAGACGCCAAAATGCTCGTCCGCGAGGACGGCAGCACCATGGGCACTGTCGGTGGCGGCTGCCTGGAAGCCGAAGTCTGGCAGACGGCGATGAACATCATCGAAGGCGGATCATCCGAAAAAATCTCGTTCGATCTGACCGCCAGCGAAGCCGAGGACAGTGGACACATCTGCGGCGGCGTCGTGGATATTTATGTCGAACCGTTCGACACCTACGACGTGGATCTCTTGAACCAGATCAACGGCATTCGTACCCGGGGCGGTAGCGCCGCGCTGGCGACGGTCATCCAGCAGGACAAGGCGCGGGACGGCTCCCCGGAAACGCGGAAAATGCTCATTCACCGGGACGGCACCACGACCGGCGAGATATCCGAATTCGCTGCCGAGATATGGCGCGAAAGCACCCAGATCATGCGTCAGGGCCAGCCCTCACTGCTGCGGTTCGAGGACGATGACGTCCGCCAGGGAAAGCGCCGCCGCACCACCGGCGACACCACCGAAATTTTTGTCGAGCCTATTACGGCGCAGCCGCTCATATACATATTCGGCGGCGGGCACGTTTCCTATTGCATTGCGCAGGCGGCACATCTGGCCGGGTTCCGCATCTCGGTCGTGGAAGATCGGCCCAGCTTCGCCAACAAAGAGCGATTCCCCATGGCCGAGTCTTTTCATGTTGGTGAATTCCCCGGAATTTTCGATGAAATTTCCATCGACGAATCGGACTTCATTTCCATCGTTACCCGTGGACACGCCAACGATGAGGTCGTTCTGGAATGGGCGCTTAAAACGCCCGCCCGGTATATCGGGATGATCGGATCAAAGAGTAAGGTATTGCTCACCTACCGGCACCTTCGCGACAAGGGTTTTGACACGGACGAAATCGTTAACCGCGTCCATGCGCCGATCGGCCTCGATATCGGCGCTGATACGCCGGGCGAAATCGGCATCGCGGTGGCGGCCGAATTCGTTCAATTGCGCCGGCTGGGGGACAAGGCCGACCAGGAAGGCTCCGCCAACAAGCGCATCAAACTCCGGAAAAAATCCTGACCCTATCGTAGTCTCAACGACGAAAAAGGTGCCCGGGATGCCGCCCCATCTCAAATACCTGTCTTGGGCAATCGATTTTTTCATCCCCCGTTCATGTCCGCTATGCCTTGAACCGCATCCTTACGGGAGCGAAGGAGTTCTGTGCCACGCCTGCCAGAATGCGCTGGAGCGATCCGATCCCCCGTGGTGCCCCAAATGCGGAAAACCCTTCAGTTCCGGCATGACCCTTGCCTACTCTCCAAACCACTTGTGCGAAGAGTGCCAGAAGTTTCCGCCCGCCTATGACTCCGCGCGCTCGGTTGGCCCGTATGATGGGCTCTTTCGTGAATTGATCCACCTGATGAAATATCGAGGCTACACATCGGTCGCCACGGAATTGGGCGCCATGCTTGCCCATCTCGCCAGACGGGAAATGCAAGAACCCCTTCCCCCGGAAGACATTCTCGTCACATTCGCCCCCATCGATCATGACAGATGGAAAATTCGTGGATTCGATCAAGCCAAAGTTTTGGCCCGAAGCGCAGCGAAGAATTTGGGAATAAAGTTCGCCGAAACAATTGTACGGAAGAAATCCACCCTTCCCCAGACAAGCCTTTCCGCATCCGGTCGGAAAAAAAATCTGAGGGGTGTTTTCTCGGTAAAATCTCCAGATCTTGTTTCCGGAAAGCGAGTTCTGCTGGTGGATGATGTCCTGACAACCGGATCGACGGCTTCCGCCTGCGCCCGGGAACTCAAAAAAGCGGGGGCGGGCTCGGTGGACGTTTTGACCGTATGTCATACACTACTACAAAATACTGTATCATATTAAACAATTCCGATTGTTTCATTCCTCTTATGCGCCTGAATTAAAACGACAAACCGGGCCTCAACAAAAACGGACACTCCAACTCCCCACTCTCCTGACATAGGATTGATATTATTTGGCTTTTCGTATACTTTCGAAGTCTATTAACTAACTTAGCTCATCTTGATTGTACGGGAGAGTGCAAGGGAGGGGCCTGCACCATTAATCTTCCGTTTTAAACGACCTTGTTATACTCATAGGGATTAGGACTAACAATGAAACTTCGACTGGAAAAAAAGAACCGGGAAGAAATCGGCAAACGCCTGAGAGAGGTTCGCCTGTTCAACAAGCTTGAGCAAACCGAACTCGCTGTCCAGGCAGGCCTGTCTCAGGCCATCATCAGCCAGTACGAAAAGGGTCTAACGGAGGTCAGCCTCTCTTTCATCAAGTTTCTCGCCAACAGGTACAGAGTGTCCGGTGACTGGCTGATCTTCGGAAGTGGCGCCACACCTTACGATAAGGTCCAAAAGGAAATCGAGATCCGCCTCCCGAAGAATCTGGAAAACAGACCCAAAAAAGGGAACAAAACTTCGGGTTTTTTCGGCGTCCCTCTGGTCGATCCCAAGTCAGCCGCGAGACCCGGCAAGGTCCACAAAGATAGGATCGAGGACTGGGAAATAGTCCGGGCAAAGGATACGGGCGGCCGGAACAACCTCATTGCCCTGGATATCAAGAGCGATTGGGTGAAAAACATGGACCCGCCCTTCACGCCGGGCGGGCGAATCGTCATCGACCGGGACGACAAAAAAGTCCAGCCAAACGGTTACTACGCCGTCAACACCCATGCGAGAAAAAAATCGCCGCGCGATGCGAGCGTCAACGCCATCCGGCGTCTCAATCTGAGCGGCTCGCGTCTCTGGTTCGTGGAAGATCGCCCCAGCAAGGATTTCGAATTCGTCGATCTCAAGTCCAGCGATCGGCTCGAGGACATCATCATCGGGCGCGTCATATGGGCCTGGCAGAAACTGCCCTAACCCGCCCCTAAAAAACGCACCTTTCTCCATTCACATCTGTTTCACAAAATAACCGGTCCCACGGGGCCGTTTATTTTTTTCAGGGATATTTGGCCGGGGCCTTCTTCCCGCGGCTGCGCGCCATGCGGGCGGCGAGGAGAATCGCGTCCACCATGCTGGATGGGTCCGCCTCCCCCTGACCCGCGATCGCGAATCCCGTTCCGTGCTCGACCGAGGTCCGGACAATCGGGAGCCCCAGCGTCACGTTCACGCCGCGCACCATCCCCCGTCCCTCCGAATCGAATCGAAACGCCTCCAGTTTTCCCGCGATGTGTCCCTGATCGTGGTACATCGCCACAACACCATCGTAATACCCCCCCTTGAGCTTCGCAAACACCGTGTCCGGCGGCTCGGGGCCTTCTACCTCGAATCCTTCTGCGCGCAGGTCGGCGACAGCGGGAGCGATCTGGTCCTTCTCCTCTTTTCCGAACAGGCCGTTCTCGCCGGCATGGGGGTTCAGACCGGCCACCGCGATCCGGGGAGACCGCCCGAGCAGCGAGGTCAGCGCCTCGGCAAATACATGTCCGACAGAAACGATACGCCTCCGCTTCACGCGGCGAATCGCCTCCCGAAGGGCGCAGTGCGTCGAAAGGTGGGCGATGCGAATTTTTCCGTGGGCCAGCATCATCACCGGCTTCATCTCCCCGCATAGATGGGCCAGCATCTCGGTATGCCCCGGGAACTCCTGCCCCCCTGCGTGCAGCGCTTCCTTGTGAATCGGCCCCGTCGCCATCGCGTCCACCCGGCCGTCCATCGCCAGACGGGCGGCGGCGGCAATATAATCCGCCGACGCCCTTCCGAGAGCGGCACGCACCTTTCCGAACACCCGGGCCCGCGACCGGACGTTGGCCATGTCGAGGACCGGAACCGCATCCGATTCACCGGGGAGATTCTTATCCACCTCCTCCAGGCCAACGGTCCTCAGGCGGCCGGGGATTCTCATTTTTCGGGCATGCGCCCGAAGCACGCCCAAATCCCCCACGATGAGGGGAAGCGCGCTTTTCCGGACGCGCGGCTGCCGGACCGCCTTGAGGCAAACCTCGGGGCCCACGCCGGCGGGATCGCCCATCGTGATCGCCACCAGGGGCTTTCTTTTCATCGAATTATCATCTCCTGGATTTTCACCCGCGGGAAAACAACGCACGCCATCCTACCGCATCCCGGAAACTTGGTCCGCTCCTTCCGGAAATTTTCCCCCGGAAGATACGAGTGGACCGAGTTTGACAACGGCACATCCCCGGCGGCAGGATAGGCGCTCTGAATCTCATTCGGGAGACATACAGATTGAGCACGAACGGCGCAAGCGCGTCCAAAACGCTTGATGCGATCAAGACGCTCGGCTTCACTCACATCCTCATGATACCCGACTCCGAGAGCGACCGGCTCTACCGGGCGATCGGGAGTGATCCGGCGATCAGCCTCATCACCCCCACCCGCGAGGGCGAGTCGATGGCCATCGCGGCGGGCCTGTGGACCGGCGGCAAGAAGCCGCTCGTGATCATCCAGAACACCGGGCTCTTCGAGGCCGGCGACGCCCTGCGCGGCTGCGGCCTCGGGCCCAAGGTACCCCTCCGCCTCATGATCGGCTGGCGGGGTTACAGCGGCGCCGTCTCCGGAACCGGCGTCATCGACTCGGCATACACCTATACCGAACCCATCCTCAATGGCTGGGGAATTCCCTTCTGGCGTATCTTGAACGACGAAGATCTCCCCGCCCTCGGCCAGATGGACCGGACGGCGGAAGAAACCGAGATGCCCGCCGCCGTCGTCACGGGCTACGCCTTCAGGGACTAAGGGAGAACGACGAATGATCGAGAGAATGGACGTCTTCCGGGCCCTCACCGCCCGGCGCACCGATGAAATCGTCGTCATCACCATGTCGGCCACCCGCCAGTGGCCGGTGGTCTCAAAGAGCGACCTCGACTTCGACTTCCTTGCCTTCGGCATGGGCCACGCGGGCGACTTCGCCCTCGGCCTCGCCCTCGCCCGGCCCGAGCGAAAGACCATCGTCTTCAAGGGAGACGGCGGCCAGCTCATGAGTCTGGGCTCCCTCGTGACCAAGGGCGCCTATGCGCCGGGCAATCTCCTCGTCCTCTTTCTCGAGAACCGGACCTACGAGACCACCGGCGGCCAACCCTTCTCCGAGCGCGTGGACTTCGACACCCTCGCCCGGGGCGCGGGCATTGAGGGCGGAGGCGCCACCGGCAAGGGAAAGGTCGAGCGCATCGAAACGCTGGCCGCCTTCGAGGAGGCCCTGCCCCGCCTGCTCACCGAGGAGGGGCCCCACTTCGTCATCCTCCCCGTCGAGAACAACGAGGAAGTCCCCACGATCAGCCACTCCCTCCACTCCGGCCGGGTCCGCACCCTCCGGAAGGCCCTCGGGGTGGATTAAGGCTCCGGCAACTTTTCCCCGGAATATCCCGGAACCTCCCGGAAACCTCCCCTTTTCACGCGCACCCGCCCCGCAAAACAGCGGAGAGCGGCCCGCAGACGCGAGCCTACACCCCACCGCCCAAAAATCACCTACAGGAAACGCGGGGTGGATCGTGCGGAAGATACCGGCACCTCCCCCGCGGCGTGAGCGCAGCCCGCCCCAAAAACTTTCCGCTCGGGACGAGCCCGTGCGACTCGTCGGCCCCGCCGGGCGCACCCGGAACTTGCGGCGAAGGCCCGGCACAACCTAAATTTCCGATAGATCGCCCTCCCCGTCGCACCACCCCGCTTTTTATCTCCAGTCATTCATTCCGAAAGTGATCGCGGAGATGCACCCACATGACCTCCGGCAAGCGGCTCTTCTCCAGCGAAAGCGTCACCATCGGCCATCCGGACAAGCTGTGCGACCAGATATCGGACGCCGTTCTGGATAACGTCCTCCGCCAGGATCCGGAGGGGCGGGTGGCCTGCGAGACCTTCGCGCCGGGAGGGAGCCTCATCCTCGTCGGCGGGGAGATCACGACCACCGGATGGGTGGACATCGAGGCGGTCGCCAGAGAAGTCGTTCGGGGCGCCGGATACACAGACCCCGACTACGGCCTCGACGAGAAGACGCTCATCGTCAACAACCTCATCAAGGCACAGTCGCCCGACATCGCGAGGGGGATAAACGCCGATGGCAACGCGGGCAGGGAGCAGGGCGCGGGCGATTCAGGGCTTTTCTTCGGATTCGCCGTGGACGAGGCGGACGAGTACATGCCCCTGCCCATCGCCCTCGCCCACCGGCTCGCCCGGCGGCTCGAGGAAACGCGGAAAGCGGGTTCGACCCCATACCTCCGCCCCGACGGAAAAGCCCAGGTCACGGTGGAATACGCCGGAGACGGCGCGCCGCTCGGCGTTCATGCCGTCGTCGTGTCGGCCCAGCACGACCCCGGGATCGATCAATCCCGAATCGAGAACGACATCAGGGAGCGCGTTATCCTGCCCGCCCTCGGCGAGCGGATTTCCGCCTCGACCGCCTGTCACATCAACCCGACGGGAAGGTTCGTCATCGGAGGCCCCAGGGGAGACGCCGGCATGACCGGCAGGAAGATCATCGTGGACACCTACGGGGGCGGCTCCTGCCTCTACCGCGCGGGGCACGGTGGCGGATGCTTTTCCGGGAAAGACCCCTCCAAGGTCGATCGCTCTGCCGCCTATCTGGCCCGCTACGCGGCGAAGAACATCGTCGCTGCCGGACTCGCGCACGCCTGCGAAACCCAGCTCGCCTACGCCATCGGAAGAGCCGAGCCGGTCTCCCTCATGGTCAACACCTTCGGCACCGGAAGGGGTCCGTCCGACAGCGATCTGGCCCAGAGAATTCACTCCAAATTTCCCTTGAAACCTGATGAAATCATTCGATATTTCGACCTGAAAAAGCCCATCTACCTCCCTGCGGCGGTGTACGGCCACTTCGGCCGGCCCGAGTTTCCGTGGGAGCGGACGGATGCCGCGGACCTCCTGAAGTAGGGATGGGAGGACCCTCTCAGGGCGTGAGCGCAACCTTCCCCAAAAACTTTCCGCTCAGGACGAGCTCGTGCGACTCGTTGGCCCCCTTGAGCGGAAGCGCCTTGCCGACGTGGGGGCGGATGGCGCCGCTCTCCAGAACCGGCGCGAGCCGCCGGAGGATATCGGGAAGGATCGGGGTGAGGTAGCCGGACGAGAGCGCGACGATCCGTGCATCGCGCCCCATCGCCGCCCGGATGGGGATGGTGACGTCGCCCTCTTTTCCCGTGCCCGTTCCGACGACGACGATCCTTCCGT
>CAMYJL010000051.1 GCA_947258645.1 uncultured Nitrospinota bacterium | reverse complement strand
AGGCGGCAGGCGCCCGCTGCGAGGGCGGCGTTGCGGGCCTGATGGGCGCCGTGCATCGGGGTGTGCACCCCCTGCCAGCACGAGTCACCACCAAAGGCCCCTTCACCCTTGCCATCACCAAACGCCACATCGAAAATACATCCGCCCGCTCCCGGCTCGATTCGCCGCGCTTCGGGGCTCAGGAAAAGCGCCGCCCCGCGCTCCCGCGCGACCCGTTCGATCTCGGCCCGCGCATCGGGATGATCCGCCGCCGATATCACGCGCCCGCCGGGAGTGACGATCCCCGCCTTGTCCCGCGCGATCTGCGCCACGGTATCGCCGAGCAGATCGGTGTGATCGAGTCCGACCGGCGTGATCACGTCCAGCACGCCCGGACGGACAGCGTTCGTCGCGTCGTACGCTCCGCCGAGGCCCGCCTCCAGCACGATGAATTCGCAGTCCGCCTCCTCCGCCGCCAGAAGGAGAAACGCCAGCGTCGCCTCGAAATAAGAAGGCGGTCCCATCTCCGGATCCCGCGCCATCTCCGCCGCCGCCTCGGCCAGACGCGCCGCGCACCTTCCCGCCGCCCCGGCCTCGAGAAACCTCCCGCGCACCCAGAAGCGCTCGGCCAGCGTCGTGAGATGAGGAGAAAAAAAGGCCGCCGTCCCGCGCCCCGCCGCGTGAAGTGCGCGCGCGATCATGAGAGCGGTCGAGCCCTTCCCGCTCGTCCCGACGACGTGAACGACTTTCCGCCCCGCCGCGGGCTCACCCGCCACCTTGAGAAGCTGCTTCATCCGTCCCAGACCGGGACCCTCGACGCGAATCCCGCTGGAATCGACGCCTGGGCGCCAAGATTTTTTCGGGATCGCCCCGAGGGCGTCCAGAAACACCCCGACCCGCCGGTAGATCTCCGGCGCGGAAATCCCCTCTTCGAGAAGGGATAACGCAGGAAAATCCAGGGAGTTCATTCTAGTGTCGGAAATGGCGGTGCCCGGTGAAGACCATGGCGATGTCGTGCTCGGCGGCGGCCTCGATCACCTCGTCGTCCCGCTTCGAGCCGCCGGGCTGTGCCACCGCCCGCACGCCGCATTTGGCCGCCTCGTCCAGCCCGTCCCGGAACGGGAAGAAGGCGTCCGAGCCCAGGGCGCACCCCGCCGTCGGCAAAACGGCCCGCTCCGCCGCGAGCCGCGCCGCGTCCACCCGGCTCATCTGACCCGCCCCGACCCCGATCGTTCCGTACTGATCGGCGAGGACGATGGCGTTGCTCTTCACATGGCGCGTGACTGTCCAGGCCATGAGGAGCGCCTTTTCTTCCTCGGGGGTGGGGGCGCGCGGCGTGACGACCTTCCAGTCGAACTCCTCTGGCGAGAAGCGATCCGGCTCCTGAACGAGCAGCCCGCCCGGAACGGAGCGGATGTCCAGCCCCGACCGCTTCACCGTCCCGAGGCCAGGCAGCCGGAGGATGCGCAGGTTCTTTTTCTTCCGGAAAAGGGCGAGCGCATCGTCGGCGAATTCCGGCGCGATCACGGCTTCGACGAATAGCTCGCGCATGGCTTCGGCGGCGGGCAGGTCCACTTCGCGGTTGAAACTGATGATGCTCCCGAAAGCCGACACCGGATCGCACGCCAGTGCGCGCTCATACGCGGCGGCCGGAGCGGCGCCCACACCGACCCCGCTCGGGTTCGTGTGCTTGATGATGACGCAGCCTGTTTCCCACACGTCCGAGACCAGTTCGGCGGCGGCACCCAAGTCGAGCAGGTTGTTGTAGGAAAGCTCTTTTCCGCCCAGCACCTCGGCGTCCGGGAGAGAGAAAGCCCCCGCTTCGCCCAACCGGTAGAAGGCCGCCTGTTGATGCGGGTTCTCTCCGTAGCGGAGGGTCTGCACCCGGCCCGCCTGAATCGAAAGATCGGCGGGGAAGAGTTCGGCTTCTCCTTCTCCGTCCAGCCCGTCGAGATAGGACGAAATGGCGGCGTCGTAGGACGAAACGTGCCGGAACGCCTTTTCGGCGAGCCGCCGGTTCAGATCGGCGGGGACTCCCTCCCCTTTTTCGATGTGTTTGATAATCGAGGGATAATCTCCCGGATCGACAACCACGGTGACGCGCCCGTGATTCTTGGCGGCGGCGCGGACCATCGTCGGCCCCCCGATGTCGATCTGCTCCACCGCTTCGGCGGGCGTGACGCCGGGCCGGGCAACCGTCTCGCGGAAGGGATAAAGATTCACCGCGACCAGATCGATCGGTTCGATGCCGTTCGCTTTCATCTCTTCGGCCTGATCGGGAAGGCGGGCGAGAATGCCGCCTAGAAGCTTGGGATGAAGCGTCTTCACCCGGCCGCCCAGGATTTCCGGCTGGCCCGTGTAGGTGGCCACGTCGGTGACGGGAACGTCCCCGTCCCGAAGCGCCTTCGCGGTTCCTCCGGTGGAGAGAACCTCCCAGCCCGCATCGTTCAGTGCGCGGCCTAGCTCCACCGCACCCGCCTTGTCGCTCACGCTGATGACTGCCCGCCGTTTTCCGCTCATCCCTCAATTGTCCTCCCGCCAGACTTCATACCCTTCGGCGAGAAGTTTTTGGATCAGGGACTCCAGATGCGATCGTCCGCGAAGCTCCAGATAAAGCGTCGAAACGGTATGGTTGATGGGGACCGCCGTGGACATCCGGTCATGCTCGATATGAATGATGTTGACCCGGGCTTCCGCGACGATTTGGGAAAGGTTCATCAGCGAGCCCGGAACATCGTGCAGGACGACCTGAATCCGCGCATAGCGGTTCTGGAGCGCGAGCCCCTTTCCGATAATCCGGGAGAGCAGGTTGACGTCCAGATTTCCGCCGCTGACCAGCGCGACGACCTTTCCGCTGACGCGGACCCGGCGCTCCACCAGCGCGGCGAGCGGCGCGGCCCCCGCCGCTTCCGCGAGCATGCGCTCGCGCTCGAGTAGGCTCAGGATCGCCCGGGCCATGTGATCGTCCTCGACGGTGACGACCTGATCGACCAGCTCCTGAATCAGCGGGAAGCACAGTTTCCCGATGCGCTTCACCGCGATGCCGTCGGCAATCGTCTTGACGGAATCGGTCTCCACGACGCTCCCCGCCTCCATCGAACGGGCGAGCGAAGGGGCTCCCGAAGCGGCGACGCCGATGACCCGGACGTCCGGGCGGCGCTTTTTGACCGCGGCGACGAGACCCGCGATGAGCCCGCCCCCGCCCACCGAAACGATGATGGTCCCCGCGTCGGGAACCTCGTCCAGAATTTCCAGGCCCACCGTACCCTGGCCCGCGATGACATCCGGATGATTGAACGGCGGGATCATCGCCAGCCCCCGCTCGGCCTCGACTTTCCGGGCATGGTCGTAGGCATCGTCAAACGTGCTGCCGTGAAGGACGACCTCGGCGCCCAGATCGCGCACCGCGTCGAGCTTTGTATTCGGGGTGATCTCCGGCATGACGATGAGCGCCTTCATGCCCATCCGCTTGGCGGCGGAGGCGACGCCCTGCGCGTGATTCCCCGCCGAGGCGGTCACCACGCCCCAGCTTCGCTGCTGTTCGCTCAGCTTGCTGAGCGCGTAGCCGGCCCCCCGGACCTTGAAGGACCCCGTTCGCTGAAAGTTCTCGGGCTTGAGATATACTTCAACGCCGAGCTGTTCGGAAAAATACTCGCTCAGGCGAACCGGCGTCGGACGCAAATGCGGGGCGAGTATCTCAGCCGCGCGCGCTGCCTCCTCAGCGACTTCTCCGGCGTCCAACGGTTTTTCCTCATCCGCCGGCGTCTTGGCCACCTCCATCAATCCCACCTCATGTATTGAAAAGAAATCCGGTAGAACCTTCCTTATGCCCCTTTAAAGTCGGGGGTGCGCTTTTCGAGGAAAGCCCGAACGCCCTCCTTGAAGTCCTCACTATTAAAGCCCTCATGGCGAAGCGCGTCGGCCCGCACACTGTCCTCTACATCAAGCGTGTATCCCTCGATGAGATTCACCATCTGCTTCGAATTTTTCACGGAGAGCGGCGCGTTGACGACGATCTTCGCGGCCAGTTCGCTGACATAGGATTCCAGCTTGTCCTTGGGCAGGACGCGGTTCACAAACCCCATCGCGCAGGCTTCGTCCGCCGAGTAGCGCCGCGCCGTCATCAATATCTCCTTGGTGTTCGCCGGGCCGATCAGATTGATGATCCGCCGTGTGAGGATCTCGGGATACACCACCCCCAGCCGCGCCGCCGGAATCGCGAAAACGCCGTCCTCGGCGGAATAGCGCAGATCGCACATGGCGAGCAATCCGAAGGCGCCCCCCATGGCGAAGCCGTGGACCATCGCGATGACGGGCAGGTCCACCCGGTAGATGCGCCGCCAGGCGTCCTCGACGACACCGCTGTGGTGTTTCCACTCCTCGGGGGTCTTCATGGTCTGGAATTCGCTGATGTCCTGCCCGGATGCGAAGGCCTTATCGCCCGCCCCTCGGAGAATGACGACACGGACATCGGGATCTTCCGCAAAACCCTCGAACATCTCGGGAAGCCGCGCCCACATGGCTCTCGTCAGCGCGTTCCGCTGATCCGGACGGTTAATCGTCACTGTCGCGACGCCGTCCTCCACCCCTACAAGAAAATTCTCATCGCTCATCCGGCCATCTCCAGTTTGCGGAACCGGAAGCAACTCCCTCCGGCCCGGTCTCGGGAACCGGGGATCATACCCCATCCCGGCGAAATCCGCCTCGGGGCGGCCCTTTCGATTGCGGGCCGATCCGGTCTTCCCGCCCGGCTTCGGGGCCGATTGTCCGGACGCGCATATGGGGATTTGAGAATGGGCGAGTCAAAAAGAACCGGAGCGGGCCTGTAAGCCGGGTTCTGTCACCCGCCCGGGGGCGGGGCCGCGGCCATCTATCTGGGACGAAGGTTGCCCCCCGCCTCAAGCAGCCGACCCGGAGACTTCGGGCGGGCCGCCCTCAAGCGTCTCCTTACTTGGCCTTGCTCCGGGTGGGGTTTGCCGAGCCGATCCGGTCACCCGAACCGCTGGTGCGCTCTTACCGCACCGTTTCACCCTTACCCTGACTAATCAGGGCGGTCTGTTTTCTGTGGCACTTTCCCGAGGGTCACCCCTGGTGGACGTTATCCACCACCCTGCCCTGTGGAGCCCGGACTTTCCTCCCGCGACGCGAAAGCCGCGCGCGGCCGCGCAGCCCGCTCCGGTTCTACTCTTAATTTACGTCAAAATCGGGTTATGCGCCCGTCTCTTCGTCGATGGCCCGGTTGGCGGCGGCGTCGGCCTCAGCGTTGCCCCCCCGCCGGACGTGGCGGACCTCGACCCGGCCAATCCGGCGGGCACACTCTTTCGCTTCTTGATAAAGGGGTTTCAGGACCTCGTTTTTCACCCGGTATTCGCCGTTCCACTGCTTGGCCATGAGCTCGGAGTCGGTCACGACCTCAACGCTCGCGGCGCCCAGCTCCCCGGCGCGCTCCAGCCCCAGGATGAGGGCGCTGTATTCGGCCACGTTGTTGGTCGCTACGCCGAGATAGCGAGTGACTTCGGCCACGATGGCGCCCGAGGGGTCGTAGAGAATCGCGGCCGCCCCGGCGGGTCCGGGATTTCCTCTGGCGGCGCCGTCGGTGTGAATCCGGAAATGCTTCTTCTGAGAGCTCAATCCGGATCGTCGACCGGCGATACGGGAATCTCCACCTCGACCTCTTTATAGTAGATAATCCGGCCGCAGTTGGAGCACGAAGATATCTCGTCTTTTGAGTCGCGAATCTCGAAAAACCGCTGAATGGTCTCCGACATCCGGCAGCCCTGGCAGGTCCGTTCGATGATCGGAACGACCGCCGTGCCTCCCCGGCCCTTGCGGATGGTGCTGTAGCGGCTTTGCCAGTCGGCGCTGACCTCGCCCCAGGCGGTTTCGCGCTCGCGCTGGCACTTTTCGAGTTCGTGATTCAGGCGCGCCTGGGCGTCTTTAATCTTCTCGACGGACATTTTGACTTTATTCTTGGCTTCTTCAAGGCCCTTCCGGGCTTCGGCGAATTCATTTTTAAGCGGATCGAGGCCTTCCATGCACTCGAGGACGCGCTCTTCGAGCCCGCCGATTTTCGTCTGGCCGGCCTCGATCTCGTTGGTCAGGGCGCGGTATTCCTCGTTGGTTTTGACGAGGGCCTGCTTGCCCCGGATCTCGCGGAGCTTCTCTTCGGTCATCTGAATCTCGCCCTCGGTTTCGCGCTGGCGTTTTTGCATGGCCTCGAGAGCGGCTTCGGCGGTTTGGAGCGCGTCTTCGAAATCGCGCAGGTAGGCGTTTTCCGCCTCGACGAGGGAGGGAATCTTTTTGAGCTCTGCCTGAAGTTCGGTGACTTGATCATCAATCGACTGGAGACGAACCAAAGCCTGCAACTCGGGGTGCACCTTGAAAAACTCCTTCTCCCGGCGCTTCACGAAAAGGAATGGTGGGCCCACCAGGATTCGAACCTGGGACCAGCCGGTTATGAGCCGGCGGCTCTGACCGCTGAGCTATGGGCCCCAGAACGCGTCAACCACAGAACCTAGCGGAGAAAAGAGACACCCCGCCCGGGCCCGATTTTCACAGAAACCGGATATCTATCAGACCCCGCCTATATCTCTCTTTCGGGGCACCGATGTCAAACACCCCGGGAGCCGGGGGGAACCGGTTCCCGGGGACAGGTGTGACGGGTTTAATCTTCCATGAAGGTCCGTAGCCGCTTGCTCCGGCTCGGATGGCGCAGCTTCCGAAGGGCCTTGGCCTCGATCTGGCGGATGCGCTCGCGCGTCACGTCGAAATCCTGGCCGACTTCCTCGAGGGTATGCTCGTTCTCGGAACCGATGCCGAACCGTTTACGGAGCACCCGCTCCTCGCGCGGGCTGAGGGTTTGCAGGATTCGCTGGGTCTGCTCTGTCAGGTTGACCTTGATAACCGAATCCTGCGGAACCTCGGCCTTTTTGTCTTCGATGAAATCGCCGAGATGGCTGTCTTCCTCCTCGCCAATAGGCGTCTCGAGGCTGATCGGCTCCTTGGCGATCTTGAGAACCTTGCGTACCTTGTCCACGGGCATTTCCATCTTCTTGGCAATCTCCTCGGGAAAGGGCTCCCTGCCCAGCTCCTGGACGAGTTGCCGCGACGTGCGGATCAGCTTGTTGATGGTCTCAATCATGTGGACCGGGATGCGGATGGTCCGGGCCTGGTCGGCGATGGCGCGCGTGATGGCCTGCCGGATCCACCAGGTGGCGTAGGTGCTGAACTTGTAGCCGCGTTTGTACTCGAACTTATCGACCGCCTTCATCAGGCCGATGTTGCCCTCCTGGATCAAATCGAGGAAGGCAAGGCCACGGTTGGTGTATTTTTTTGCGATGCTGACCACCAGGCGCAGGTTCGCCTCGGCCAGCTCTTTCTTCGCCCGGCGATCCTTGCGCCGCCCCCGGCGGATCATCTTGAGAGAGGCTTCCAGCTCCTCGCGCGATGCGCCCGCCTCTTTCTCCGTCTGGCGGATATGCTTGTGGACGTTTTTGATCCGCCGATCGTATTCGGCCAGGATGCTGACAGGAATCCGCTTCTCGCCGACGGTTGTGACTGCCGCCTTGCCCTTGCCCGTATCGCGGATCAACGCGCGAAGGCTGGCTTCGTCCATCCCGACCTGGCCCAGGTACCCCTCGATCTCTTCCCCGTCCTTGCGGATGGATTTCACGTAGGATTCGATCCGATCTGCGATGCGATCCACCTGGGTGGCCTTGAGGTTCATCTCCCGGATGAGCGCCGCGATCTTCTCCTGGACCTTTTCGAGGACGGCGGGTTTCGCGCCTTCGGTTTTTTTCTTCTCCATCTGCCTGAGCTGGGCCTTCACCTTGTTCGCCAGGCTGAGGACGCGCTTCTTGTCTTCCTCGTAGGTGGGCTTCTCTTTTTCTTTTTCATCTTCATCGGAATCATCGCGGTTGGCGTCAACGTTGACGGCGATGATGTCCGTCACCGAGATTTCATCTTTCCGCAGCCGCTCAGTCATATCGAGGACGGCGTTGATCGCGACCGGGGTGCTCACCGTCGCGAAACTCACCTCGAGCTGGCCTTCCTCGATTCGCTTGGCGATCGCGATCTCGCCCTCACGGCTCAACAGGGGAATCTGGCCCATTTCGCGCAAATACATGCGCATCGGATCGTCGGTCTTCCCGAAGGCGGAATCGTCGAACGAAGCGATCCCCCGGGTCCCCCGGGATGGGGAAGAGCCCCCTTTCCCGTCTTTTTCCTCATCCTCCTCGACAGGTTCTTCCTTCTTTCGGGCCGGCCGTTTTTCCGCGGCATCCGAATCCAGAATCTGAATGTCCATCTCCTTGAACAGCACCATGATGTCATCGATCGCCTCGGGAGAGGTGACGTTCGACGGAAGAACATCGTTCACTTCTTCGTAGGTAAGAAATCCCTTCTCCTTACCCATATCGATCAGATCTTTGACATCCGTATCCTTGGTAGCGCCGTTTGAGGGTTGCCCGTTCGTGGCCGCTTCTTTTTTAACGACTTCTTTCTTGGCGACTTCTTTCTTGACGGCCACTTTTTTCGGCGCCTTCTTCTTCTCCGTCTTCACTGCCTTTTTCGCGGACGTCTTCGCGGACGTCTTCGCGGACGACTTCGCGGACGACTTAGCCGCCGTCTTCGCCGTTCCCTTCTTGACCACCGCCTTTTTCTTGGTCTTTGTTGCCAATTTCCGCTCCTTTCCTTACGAGCATAAGGGGAATCTAATTCGCAAATCCTTTTCTATATCCCTCGCCACCGCTTCAACGCGTCGCGGCGATTCGCTGCCGCTCGCGCCAAAGCGCGTTTTTCTCTTCAAGCAGTCGCCGAACCGTGGGAGAATCCTCCCCTTCGTGGCGACGTGCAAACTCGATCTCCTTGGAGAGCTCCTCCTCCCGCTTCTTCCGAAGCCTTTCCTCAAAACTTCTCATGTAGTCGGAGAATTCCTCCTCCAAATCGTCGTATTCCGTCTCCTCGGCCGCCAGTTCCATCACCAGCGCCCGCGCGGAGGGGTCATCCAGGCGATCCGCCAGCGTGGCCGGGTGCAACTTCCGCCCTTCCACCGACGCCGCGCGAAGCGCGCCTACAATCTCGCGCACCACCGGGTCCCGGAACAGCGACGGCGTCACATCGAAACTCTCCGCCAGATCGGGCCGCACCAGAAGCATCCGCAACGCATCTACCTCCTGCCGGGGGCGTTCCACATTCTTCCCCAGCAAATCGGGCGTCCGGCGCTCCCGGACCGCCGATACCCTCATCTCCTCATCCAGCATCCGCTTCAAGCTGGAGGCCAACGTGGGATACGGGATTCCCAGCCGATCCTCCAGAAGCGCAAAATATTGGTCCCGAACGCTCTGATGGCAAGCGCCCAGCACAGGAAGAAGGTTGCGGACCCCCTCCAACTTCTCCGACTGACCCGCTCCCGGCGCGATGCCGCCGACGGCGGACCGGACCGTATGTTCCAGGAGACCCTCCGCTTTCTCGAGGAGGCGGGAGAAGGCCTCCGCGCCGCCCTCTTGGAGCAGGTCATCCACATCCTGCCCTTTTGGCAGGTCCACAACCCTCAGTCGAACGGCGCCCATCCCGTTCCGGTCAATGAAGTCCTTTCGCAGCACATCCCCGGCCACCAGATGGTCCGGAGCGCCGGCCAGGCCCAGCAGTCGGCCCGCCATGTCCCCCGCCCGCCCGGAGGCCGCCTGTCCCGCCTTGTCAGAATCGAAAACGAAGACAAGCTCCTCCGCATGCGCCCGGAGCGCGCGCAAATGATCGGCCGTGAGCGCCGTTCCCAGCGGCGCCACCGCCCCCTCGAACCCACTTTGCCAGAGCGCGATGACGTCGAAATATCCCTCGGTCACCAGGGCCCGCTTCTGCTCCCGGATGGCGCTCCGCCCCTGATAAAACCCGTAGAGCAGCCGCCCTTTCCGGAAAGCCGCCGTCTCCGAGGAGTTCAGGTACTTCGCCGTGGCGTGGCGGCTGTCGCTGTCGGGCAGCGAGCGGCCCCCGAAACCGACAATCGCCCCCTCCGAGTTCATGATGGGGAACATCACCCGGTCCCGGAACCGATCGTAAACACCCGTTCCGTCCTCGCGCTGAACGACGAGACCGGCCTCGAGCAGATCCCCTGGGGAAATGCCCGCCCCCCGGGCGGCGGCGCACAGCGCGTCCCACCGGGCCGGCGCATAGCCGATGCGGAACGCCTCCTCCGCCTCGGGAGAGATCGCCCGCCCCTTGAGATAAGACTGCGCCCGGCTCCCGTCGGGACCCCGAAGCGCGGTCCAGTAGTAGCGGGCAGCGAACAGGTTCACCTCATGTATCTTCTCCCGAACGCTGGGAGCCGGTGCGCCGCCTCCGACTTCGTCGAATTGCGACAGATCGACCCCCTGGCGGTTCGCCAGGTTCTGAAGCGCATCTCTGAAACTCATCCCCTCGTGCTGCATCAGGAAACGAATCACGTCACCGCCCGCCCCGCAGCCGAAGCACTTGAATATACCCATCCTCGGGTTCACGTTGAACGAGGGCGTCTTCTCCTCGTGGAACGGGCAAAGGGCCTTGAAGGTGCTCCCCGTCTTGCGCAGCGAGACAAACTCGCCGATCACGTCTTCAATCGGAGAGCCCTCCCGGAGCTGATTGACCATATCCTCGGGAATGCGGCCCATCAGGACGCTCCTCCACTTGCGCGGTTCTGCCTGGTGAGATCCACCGTTGTCACGCCCCAGCCGCCCTCTTCGGGATGAGCGGGAGCGTAGCTGGCAACCAGGGGATGACCCTCGAGAAATTCCGCAATCGCAGCGGCCAAAACGCCCTCACCCTTGCCGTGGACGATCCGACCCTTTTCCAAACCGAAAACTGCCGCATCATCCAGATATTTCTCAACCCTTTCAAGGGCTTCTTCAAAACGGAAGCCGATGACGTTGAGCTCCGCCGAAAAATCCTCGGGGGCGCTGACATCGTGCGTAATCACCACTTTCAGGGGCGTGGTCTCAACCGGCGCCTTCACCCGTTCCACCGAATCGGCCGCCACGCGCAGGGCTTTTCCGCCCACCTCAACGGTGAGCATGTTCCCACCGTGAATCGCACGGACGATTCCGGTGCTTCCCACCGTCCGGAGCCGGACCGCATCGCCCGGCCGCACCATCGGGGATACGCCATTTCTCGAAGGCTCTTCCTGCACAGGAGAAATCTCATCGACGCGGGCGCTCATGGCGTGGATCTTCTCTCGGGCCGCCTGCCGGGCCGCTTCGTAATCCCCGGTTTCCCGAAGACCGGCCAGAAGAGCGTCCGCCTCACGCCGCAATTGCTTGACGAATAGCGCCATCTCCTCGCGTTTGGCGGCTGCGTCTTTCCGGTAGCCCCGCTTGAACTCGGCTTTTTCCGCCCGGAACCGCCGCCTCTGGTTCGAAAGCCTCTTCTCTTTCTTCTCAAGCGCCGATTCCTGATCGGACAGCCGGGCCATCAGCCGATCCACCTGCACAAAACCGCCGCTCAGAAGCTCTTTCGCCCTTCCCAATATCCGGGCGGGAAGCCCCAGACGCTCCGCGACGGCCATCGCGTTGCTGGGGCCGGCGGCGCCCATGCGGATCCGGTAAGTCGGCGAGAGATCACGCGGGTCGAACTCGACGGAGGCATTCACCGCCTCCTCGGACTCATAAGCGTAATGCTTCAGCGCATCGTGATGGGTGCTCACCACAGCAAGCGCTCCGCACCGGGCCAGATGTTCGAGGACGGCGACGCCAATCGCCGAGCCTTCCGCCGGGTCGGTGCCCGAGCCCAGCTCGTCCAGAAGAAGAAGGCTACCCTTTCCCGCCTGCTCGACGGCAGCGGCAATGCGGGTCATGTGCCCGGAAAACGTGCTCAGGTTCTGCTCCAGGTTCTGCTCGTCACCGATGTCCGCGAATAGCGACCCTACGAGGGGAAGCTGGCTGTCCGGGGCAGCCGGAATCGGGATGCCCGTCTGGTTAAGCGCCACGCTGAGCCCGACCGTCTTGAGCGCGACCGTTTTCCCGCCCGTGTTGGGGCCCGTGATGATTACCTGACAGACGGGACCGCCAAACGCGATATCGATGGGGACGACGTTTTCGGGAGAAACGCCCCCGAAACCCGAGGCCAGAAGCGGATGCCGCGCATTGCGGAGGGAGATTTCCCCCTCCTCACTCAGGTGGGCGCGCGAGCCTCCCCAGCTTCCCCCCAACTGCGCTTTCGCGTGAATAACGTCGAGATTCACCAGCCTGTGAGCCAAATCGGCAAGCGGCTCCCAGCTTTCGAGAGAAGCGGCGGAAAGCGCCTTTAGAATCCGGAACACTTCCTCGCGCTCGGCTTCGCGCGCTTCCGCCAGTGCATTGTTGAGCGGCACGACGGAGAGCGACTCGACAAAAAACGTTTCGCCGCTCGACGAGCGATCCTGAATCACGCCTTCAAACGACCGGCGGAAGTGGGTCTTTACTGGAACGACATACCGATCCCGCCGCTGAACGATGACCGATTCCTGAATGATCGCGGGATGGTCCGCCATCAGACGCTCGAGCACCCGGCGAATCTGATCCTTATGAGAACGGACCTGAGAGCGGGACTTGCGGAGAGCGGGACTTGCGTCGTCGCGAACCTCGCCCCGATCGTCCAGCACTCTTTTGATATGCGCCGCGAGCGGCCGAAGCAAATCGGCATCCTGTATCCATCCGTAGAGACACGGGAGGCGCTCCCTGTTTTTTTCTAGAAATTTCGACATCTCGGCCGCGGTGTTCAGGAGGGAGAGAATCTGAAGGAACTGGACCGGCTCAAGAACGCCGCCCCGCCGACGGAAGTCCTCAAGCCAGGGGGAAGGGTTTTCAAACGGAGCGAGGGGCAGCTTTTCCCCCCTCTGGATGAGACCGAGGGCTTCGTCGGTTTCATCCAGACGAACACGCACCAAAACCGCCTCGGTGGCTGGCCGCAGGAAAAGTGCCGCCGCCGCACCAGGGGCGGACTGGCAACGCGCGGCCAGAAGCTGAAGCGCCTGAGGATACTCAATCGCCTCTAGTGTGCGTTCATCCATCGGGACTCACCCAAATGACAAGACAAATGATTGATTTTAGGTGCCTGGGCCTTCTCTCACGCGAGAAAAACCCATCAGGTGGCTGCAGTTGTTAAAGCCGGTGAAGCCCCCTCCAGCCATCGGAAAAAACCGGAAAGAACCGGGGTACCGGAGAGGTAAAATCAGGGGATGATCCCCGGAATGTTCATACACAAAACAAAGGGACAGCTTACGCCATCCCTTTCTTATTAAATTTCAGACACTTACAAGAATTCCCTCATTCGGTCCCTCGCGGCGGGAAATCACGCACTATATATAGGAACCATGACGAATTTTGTCAAGAAAAGACGAATATAAGACGAAAATTTGGACCGATTGGCCAAGCGGGATCTACCGCCCGGATTCCGCTCCCCGCCATCCAGGGGCTAGCTGCTTTCCGGCCTTCCGCCCTGGCCGAAACGGCGGGCCAGCTCGTCAAACACCCGCTCCGGCGGAACATCCGCCGCGGCCAGCGCCACCAGCGAGTGAAACCAGAGGTCAGCCGTCTCCTCGACAACCCGCTCGCTCCCCTCCTCCCGGACCGCCCGGACGACCTCCTCCGCCTCCTCTTCCACCTTCGAGAGGATGCGCGCGGTCCCCTTCTCGAACAGCCGCGCGACGTAGCTCCCGCCCGTGTCGGCGGCGTCGCGGCGCTCGAGGATGAGCCGGTAGACCGATTCCATCAGATGGCGTCCGGAGGCGTCCACCCCCCCCTCCGGCGTCTCCCCGCCGGGAACATCCAACTCATTGAAAAAACAGGACTTTTCTCCCGTATGACAGGCCGGCCCATCGGGGCGCACCGAAAGCACCAAAGCGTCCATGTCGCAGTCCAGCCGCGCCCCCAGGACGTGCAGGTAGTTCCCCGACGTCGCCCCCTTGTGCCAGATCTCCCCCCGCGAGCGCGACCAGAAGTGGGCCGTCCCCCGCTCCAGCGTCAGCCTTAAGGACTCCGCGTTCACCCAGGCCAGCATCAGGACCTCGCCCGTCCCCGCGTCCTGGCAGATCGCCGCCGCCAGCCCCCGCTCGTCCCACTTGATCTCGGGCAGATTCATATCATCATTCTCGCTCACAACCGCGCCCCATCATTTGATACGGAGTGGGGGGGCTTGGGGTCCCCGCCGAACGAAGTTCGAGGGGGGTCTGGCCCGCCGATCGCCCCTACAGATTCACTCATGGCCGGACCTCGCTCACAGCCGGACCTCGCTCATAGCCGGACCTCCACGCCCCGCCCGCGCAGGTACCTCTTCGCCTCTTCCACCGAATACTCCCCGAAGTGAAAAATCGACGCCGCCAGCACCGCCTCCGCGCCGCCCGCCTCCAGGCCATCATACAGGTGTTCCAGCGTCCCCACCCCGCCCGAGGCGATCACCGGCACCGGCACCCGGTCCGCCACCGCCCGCGTCAGCTCGATGTCGTAGCCGTCCCGCGTCCCGTCCTTGTCCATGCTCGTCAAAAGGATCTCCCCCGCCCCGCGC
>CAMYJL010000050.1 GCA_947258645.1 uncultured Nitrospinota bacterium | reverse complement strand
AAGAAGGGGGGGCTCTCGGTCTCAGGCTCCGGCGACATCGATCCGATAGATATCGCGCCCTTCTCGGGGCTCGTTCCGGCCTCCTTGGGCATCCGGAAAATGAAGGGCGTGATCGGTGGAAGGACGACATTTTCTCTGAACGCCGGTAAAGACGCCGCGTGGGTGGCAAACCTCTCGGGAACCGGTGTCTCGGGCGAGTGGGACCTCGACGGCGACGGGGAATGGGTTCCGCTCCGGTTGGCTTCTTTTAAGATCGACACGGCGGGCAATTACAACATCCCGAAAGAATCCGCCCTCATTGAGCGCCTGGACGCGCGGTTTCCCTTCGCGAGCGTGAGCCTGCTGAAAAAGGGGGAGTGGAACGTCTCGGGCAAGGACGCGATCGACATCAAGTGGGACGTGCCGGATCTGGCCGCCGCCGTTGCCGCCGCGAAACCGCTCGTTGGCGATCTGGCGAACCTGGCCGAGCCGGACGGCAGCGCGATGGGCTCGCTTCAGATTCGGCGGAACCGGAAAAAATCCGATGCTTTTTCGGTGACGGGTTCGGTTGATGCGGATATCAAGGAGGTCCATCTTCCGGATCGCCCGAAGTTCGAGGCACGCGGGAAGGCACGGGTTGTGCTGGACGGCAAAACGCTGGCGCTGAACGTTCCGCGTTTCGTCCTCCGGGAGCGGGGGAGCCCCGAGGCGGCGGACGCGGCGGTGCTGGAGGATTTCCGGGTGTCTTTTTCCCAGAAAGATCTCTGGCAGGGCCACTATGTGGCGCCGAAGGCCACTGATCTGTCGATGAAGATCAACATATTTATGGATTCCAAAAAAGACACCAACCTCGCTTCGATCCTCAAGTCGAAAAAGACGAAGCCCCCGAAGCAGGGGGTTAAAAAATCCTCCTCGGCACCATCCCCGCCGCCCGGCAAACGGGCGGAGAGCAACCCATTGACGTCGGTACCCCGGCTGGTGGCGAGTCTTTCGAAGCCATTCACCCAGGTAAAGCCCCGGAACCTGCCGCCCGAACGGGTGGCGAAGGATTTGCCTGAAGTAAAGATCAAGCTGATCGAGGTCGCAAGCCTTGATGTTTTGTTCGTTCATCAGTTCGGAAAAAAGAGTCCGCCCATCCGGCTGGGTTGGAAGAACCTCAAATTGCGTGTGGACACGCTCGATACGCGAATGCGCCCCGGAAAGCTCGATACGCGCGTCCGGCTCACCGAACCCGGCCGGCCCGCCCCGCTGGCGATTGACATGAACGCGAACGCCGGGGTGAGCCCGCTCGCGATGCGGGGAGCGGTCACGCTCAACCGGTTCGACCTGCGCCTCGTTTCGCCCTACGCGGAACAGATTCGCGGAATGAAAATCCGGCAGGGAACGGTCGATTTGTCGTCAAAATTCAACATGCGCAGGAACTATCTCAAGTCGAGGGCGAAGGCGACCGTCTTCGATCTCGATCTGAAGACCACGCGGCGGACACCGTTTATCGACGATGCGCAGATTCTCATTCAGAAAGTGGCGATCGGGCTTCTCAAGCGCGACAACAAGCAGATACCGGTAAATGTCGAGATAGAGGGTCCGGTGGATGACCCCTCGTTTTCCATCATCCGCGCGATGACGGAGGGCATCCTCGGTAGTGTGATTGAGAAAATCGCGAGCCTTCCGGGGGGGACCAAACAGCTCGGCGGCGACATCAAGGCTATTGTGAAGGAAGTCATCGGAGGAGCGATGGGCACCGGCGGCGGAGCAGAAAAAACCGCCCCTCCGGCGCAGGAGTCCTCCCCCGGGAAGCAGGTCAATCCAGGGAAGCCGGTGATACCGGGAGGCTCCAGCAGCTCGGGCGGCGCGCGGTCCGATAAAAAGGAGCTGGAAAAGCTCGGCAAAGATGTCCTGAAAGGGCTGTTTGGCCGCTAGGGCGTGTGCCTTTTCCCGCCATCGTTCTGAAAACTCTGATTATTCTGAAGATTTCTTGTGATTCCCGATCAAGTTTGGTAGCTTAAAGGCGTTTCCCTTCGCCTGAGGGTTATCGCCCATTTTCCCCCGAGAGGGAGTGTCGTGGTGGGCGTGGAGAGTTGCTGAATGCCGGCTCGCCGCTCGGGTGTTGCGCCATCATCCCTGTTTTCCAATCGATTCAATGAAGTTGTTGGTCTCATCCTGATTGCCTCGGCGGTTTTTCTGGCCTTGGCGCTATGGTCTTTTCATATCGACGATCCTTCCTGGGCGCATCGTGGGAGCGCGGGTGCGCGCATCCACAATTTCGGCGGCACCGTGGGAGCCTATCTGGCGGGCGGACTCGTCCAGCTGGTGGGCGCGTTCGCGGCGCTTGTCCCGATTGGCGTGTTTGCCTGGGGTGTGTCGACATTTTCCGGGATGCGTCCTTGGTGGCCCGGATGGCACGGGCTGGGCGGTTTGACGATCGCCCTGTGCAGCGCGGGTCTGTTTCACAAAGCTTTTCTCGAAGACCCCCTTTTCGGAACGGGAACGCTTGCGGGCGGCGTCGCTGGCTATGGCGTGGCCGCCATTCTGGAGACTGCGCTGGGCCGGGTGGGGAGCTGGGTCGTCCTCCTCGGGGCACTGACGGCGGCGCTGGTGGCGACGACGGGCATGCCGCTGGCGCAAATGATCGTTCTACTGATTCAGGGGCCGAGATGGATCGCCGGCAAAGCCGCGCCCCTTGTCTGGAAGGCGGCCTCGGCGATCGCGGGTTGGGTGTATGGGTTCGCCCAGGGCTGGCTGATGGATCGCGCGCGGAGCGGGATCTCCGGCATCCGGGGTTTCGGGAGAAATTTACGCGGGGAGTGGCGGCGTTTTTCCGACCGCTCCGCGGAAGGGGCCGGATTCTCTGACGGCGATTCCCTGGAAGAGCCCAGCTTTGTCATTTCCGGCGAGGGAGTTGACCGGGAGCCTGCTCCGGGCGGATTCGGAGTCCTCTCTGCGGTAGGCCGGGGTCTGGAGCACGCGAAAAAATTACGGCTCGGGCTGGGCGAACGCGCCCCGCGGGAAGAATGGGAAGACGACTCCCACCGGCGGGGTTCTTCTTCCGCTCTCGCGGTGGAAGAGGCGTCCCTTTCTCTGTTTCCGGGGGAGGGCCTCGACTCGGGAGACAAGGGCCGGGAATACGGGTTCCGTCTGGGTTCGGGCGATAAAGGCCGGGCGCCGGGTCCGGCCCCCCACCGGGTGGTGGCGAAAAAATCCCGGGACTCCGGCATTCGTATCGGTCGTCGCAAGGTTCCGGCGATGGGCGATGCGGCTCCGGCCACGGCGGCTGTCCGGCCGGCGAGGAAGGAAGCGGCTCCCTCGCCCGCCTTCGATGCGACCGGGTTCGAGCTCATCGAAGAAGAGGCCGGGGAAGCGGACACTCCGGAAAACCGATTGGCCGAAATGGATGTCCGGGTGCGCCACGCGGGTCTCGATGGCGAGGCGGAGATCGTCCGGATTGAGGACGACGCCGTTGTCTCGGACAGAGGCGTTCCCGACCTCGTGAAATCCGGCTTAAAGCGGCGTGGCCGCTATGAGCTGCCGACGATGGACCTGTTCGCGGACTCGAAGGATGAGTCGATTGTCGTGGACGAGAAGGGCATCCGCAAAAATACCATCCTGCTTGAGCGGACGCTTTTGGAATTTGGCGTCGAGGGCCGCGTCACCGAGGTCAAGACCGGCCCGGTCATCACCATCTACGAGTTCGTGCCCGCCGCGGGCGTGAAAGTGTCCAAGATTACCGCTCTCGCGGACGATCTGGCGCGGGCGCTTTCGGCCATGAACGTCCGGATCGTGGCGCCGATTCCCGGGACGAGCGCAGTCGGAATCGAGGTGCCCAACGCCAAGCGGAAGGGGGTGCGGATCAAGGAAATTCTCTCCTCCCGTGAATTTGCCCGGGCCAACGACAAGCTCACGCTGGGCATCGGAAAGGACATCCTCGGGCGGACGGCGCTGACCGACCTGGCCAAGATTCCCCACCTGCTCATCGCGGGATCGACAGGCGCGGGCAAGAGCGTGACGCTGAACATGATGATCTGCAGCCTCCTCGTCCGGTGCATGCCCCGCGAGGTCCGCCTCGTCATGATCGATCCAAAAATGCTCGAGTTTTCGATTTACGAAGGCGTACCGCACTTGCTCGTCCCCGTCATCACGAGTCCGAAAAAAGCCTCCGCGGCGCTGCGCGGGGTGGTGGCCGAGATGGAGAGCCGCTACAGCCGGATGAGCCAGCTCGGCGTGCGGAACATAGACAGTTACAACCAGATGCTTGCCACGAGACTCGGCCCCCGGGAGACGAATCGCCGCCTCCGTCGCCATCTGGACGAAGCCGGCGATGAGCAGGGCGTGGATTTCATGCCCTACATCGTCGTCGTCATCGACGAGCTGGCGGATCTGATGATGGTCTCCTCGCGCGATGTGGAAGAAAACATGACGCGGCTGGCCCAGATGGCGCGGGCGGCCGGCATCCACCTCCTCGTCGCCACCCAGCGCCCCTCGGTGGATGTCCTCACGGGAATCATCAAGGCGAATTTTCCCTCCCGCCTCTCCCTGCGCGTGGCGAGCCGGACGGATTCGAGAACCATTCTCGACATGAACGGCGCCGAGCGCCTGCTGGGGAAAGGCGATATGCTCTTCATTCCGCCGGGGACCAGTACCCCGACGCGCATCCACGGTGCCTACGTCGCCGAAAAAGAGATTCGCAACCTCGTGAACTACTGGAAGAATCAGGGCCCCACGGCCTTCCAGAACGAAATCTTCGTCGAAGCGGAATCCCAGTCGGGAGAGGGTTCTTCTGGAGAGGATGAATACGACGAGCGCTACGACGATGCCGTGGCTCTTGTCGCCCGGACGGGAGAGGCGTCGATCTCGCTCATTCAGCGCCATTTGCGCATTGGCTACAACCGCGCCGCGCGCTTGATCGAAAAAATGGAGCAGGAAGGAATCGTCGGCCCCTCGGACGGCGTGAAGCGCCGTCAGGTGCTCGTTCGGAACATCCCCGAGAGTGACATCGAGGAGGCCGAAACCCAATAAGAATCCCCCCCCTGCGTTACCTCCCGTTTTACCGCACCGCTGAACCGGCCCGAGGGCGCCCCATCTTCTTCTTGAACGCCTCCTCCCGGAATTTCGTGACTTCTCCGGAGCGCCGGGGATATACTCTTCTGGCCTTGGATGTCCCATGGCCGAAGAGGGAGCCGGGAATGGCGCGGGATCCGCTTGTTGAACAACTGAATGAAGCGGCCCGGGGCGACCTAGCCGATTACAACGCGCTTTTGAAAATCTGCGAACGCGAACTCTTGTGCCTCGCGGGTGAAGAGCTGGGCGATCTGCCCGGCATCATCGAAGACAAGGAAGCGCTGATGGGGAAGATTCAGGAGGCCTCGGACCGAAACGCCTCCCTTTGGGCCCGGATGAACGACTGGACAGGAGAGGAGTCCGTCCGGGATGAATTGGGTAGGATGGTGGAAGAAATACGGGGGACCGTCGAGGCGATCCAGGGGACAGAGGCCCGAATTGCTGAGGTTCTCACCCAGCGGGCGGGTGAAGTGCGGAAGGCGATGGGTTCTCTCTCCCGCGCCGGGAAGGCGGTGGGTGCCTACAACCCCGTCCGCTCGTACGCCCCGCGCTTTATCGACAAAAAAGAATAAGCCTGCCTCCCGTCCGGAACATTTCGAGAATATCCCGTCACGCGGCGGGATTTCCGGGGGCAGATCCCCGCGTTTCAGGCAAAGTTGAATTCCCTCTCTCCCTCCAGTAGAGTGCGGTCCTTCGCACGAGGAATACCTCAAAACCGGAAAGAACCGGTTGATTCAATTTGCACTGCCCGGATCAGGTACTACCTTCGGAGGTTGGAGATGGCGGGAAACATGATTGATTTTACGGATCAGAATTTTGAGTCCGAGGTGATCGGGTCGGATACGCCGACTATGGTGGATTTCTGGGCGGAATGGTGCGCACCGTGCAAAATGATCGCCCCGACGGTCGAGGCGCTGGCCGACGAATACGAGGGCAAGATTCGAGTCGGCAAGCTCAATATCGACGAAAACCCCTCGACGCCGACGAAGTTCGGCATCCGGGGCATTCCGACCCTCATCATCTTCAAGGGCGGGCAGCCGGTCAATCAGATCGTGGGTGTGAAGTCCAAGGCGGAGTTGAAAAAAGCGATCGAAAGCGCGATCTAAGCCTGAAGTTTTAGCGTAATGATGGCTCCCGCTTCTTTCGAAAGCGGGTGGTTCCGAAAGAAAGACCCCCTCGATTCGGCCTTTTCCGGTGCGGGTGCGAGGGGTTTTTTTTCGGTCTCATTCCGTTCCCTTTTCCCGGCGGGATATAGGAGAGTGTTTCTTTGGGGTGGGCGACTGAGGGCGCCATTGAGGTTGAAGGAAAGCGCCTGGCTTTCGTGGAGGCGGGGGAGGGCCCGTCCCTCTCCGGGGTCGTGTTGATTCACGGGGCGGGAGGGGATCAGAGGGTCTGGCATCTGCTGCTGCGAAACCTCTCGAGACTCGGCCTGCGCGGGGTCGCGCTGGAGCTTCCCGGCCACGGAAATTCCCCGGGCCCCGGATGCGAGACGATTCAGGCATACGCCCGGCTCGTGGAGGCCTTTCTGGACGCCAGGGAACTTTCGTCGCCGATCATGGCGGGTCATTCGATGGGGGGCGCGATCGCCCTCACGCTGGGGCTCTCGGTTCCCGAAAAGCTGGGTGGGCTCATCCTCATCGGAACGGGTGCCCGGCTCCGCGTCCACGAAGAGATCTTGAACGTTCTTCGCTCCGACTTCGAGAAAACGGTGAACCAAATCGCCGGGTTCGCTTATTCGGGCGCTTCCGACCCGGCTCTTTTAGAGGAGGGGAAGCGCCAGTTCCTCGAGTGCACCCCCGAGGTCATGTGGGGAGACTTCAGGGCCTGTGACGCGTTCAACGTCATGGGGCGAATCGGGGAGATTCATCTTCCCGCTCTCGTCATTTGCGGGGAGGACGACTCCCTCACTCCACCTAAATATTCGGAGCTTCTGGCCCGGGAAATTCCTTCCGCCCGCCTGTGCCTCATCGAAAGCGCCGGGCATATGGTGATGGTCGAGCAGCCCCGCCTCGTGGGCGAGGCTATCCGCGAATTCGCCGGCGCGCTCTGATGGCGGACGCTGCGGTTCTCACTAGCCCTCGCAGGGGCCTCCTGTGAACGAAACGCCCCGGGTGTGGATATACGGCGCCCTGGCGGCCGGTATTGTCGCGCTGGGCTGGTCGGCCATCTTGATCCGGCTGGCCGACGCTCCCCCGCTGGCCATTGCCGCCTACCGGATGCTGGGCGGAGCGGCGCTCATCCTGCCTTTTACCGCGAAAAACGCGCTCGCTGTCTGGCGGGCGCTCCCGGCGCGCCAGCGGGCGCTCTGGGTGGCGTCGGGGCTGTTCCTCACGCTTCATTTCGCCCTCTGGATCGAATCCCTCCGCCATACCTCGGTGGCGAGTTCGGTCGTCCTCGTGACGACGAATCCGATATTCGCGGGCCTTGGGGGGTGGCTGATCATGGGCGAGCGCGAGGGACGGGATTTCTGGGCCGGAGTGGGGTGCACGGTGGTGGGGGGCGCCCTCCTGGCCTGGTCCGACGTCTGGACGTGGGAGGGCAGCGCCCTAGGGAACGCCCTTGCGCTGGGCGGGGCCGTGATGGCGTCGGGCTACCTGCTCTGCGGACGGCGGCTCCGGGGCCACCTTCCGCTGGGGCCCTATGTGACGCTGTGTTATGGCTTGAGCGGGGTCCTGCTCGCCCTGGCGGCCTGGACCACCCGCCAGCCGCTGACGGGCTTTTCGGGGGCTACTTGGGCGCTTTTCGCGGTGATGGCGGTGGGACCGACGCTGATTGGCCATACGGCGGTAAATTTTGCCCTCGCTCACCTGCCACCGGGCAAAGTTGCCCTCACGATTGTGGGGGAGCCGGTGGTGGCGATCTTTCTCGCCTGGTGGCTTCTGGCGGAGCCCTTGACGGAAATCCGGGCGGTTTCGGGGGTTTTGATGCTCACGGGCATTATCTGGGGTGCGTGTCGCCCGGGGCGGTGAAAATGGAACGATCATTGCTTTATTGACTTGGAGGGTACAAACGGATATCCTTATAAATCAGTAGGTTTTAGTATTTTTGTTATTGTTTGGGAGTAATTTTCAGCCTGTCTGCCCGCCCAGGGAAATAACATGGACGACGCCCATTTCTCCTCTGCGAACCCGCTTTCCGGGGAAGAAGATCGCCTCCGCCAATTACTGGCGGCCTCGGAGGAAGAACGAACTCGCCTCGAAAAAATGGTGGAGCTCCTCAACCTCAAATCCGAGGAGCTGGCCGCGAAGCGGAGTTCGTTCGAGGAGATGGATAGCCGCCTCGCCAATATCGAGTCGAAGCTGTCGCACACAGAAAAACGTACGGAAACAGCCGAAAAAATCGAAGTCAAAATCTCCGAGTCCGAGCGCCATTTTAATCAACTTGAAGATTTTGTCCGAAAAACAAAAATTGACATTGATGGCTTAAATGTCCTTTCTGAACATGTTCTTGCCAAGACGCGGAGCCTCAATCAACAGCGCGAGGTTGTCGAAAAATCCAACGAAGAGGCCGGAAAGCTGAACGTTCTCCTCTGGGAGATGGAATCGAAGATCAAAAATCTCCAGGAAGAGAACAAGCTGGTCAAACGGACCGAAAAGGGCATCGCGAAGCTCGAAAGCGTATATGAAAATGTCCGCGAGAAGATCGACGAGGCGTTCCAGCTCAGGAACATCATTGCCGAAGTCAGCGAAAAAGCGGAGCAGCTCTCTAGCTTTTCCAGGGATTTTGACGACAAGCTGCAGCAGGTGGATAAGGAGAAGCTGGTCTTTGAGAACTTCTCCAAGCGCAGTTCGAACTTCAGGCGCTCGCTGAACGAAATGGAACAGTCGCTCAATGCGCTGATGGATCGGGCCTCGCAGGTGGACTCTCTCCGCGGGGAACTCGACGCGATCAAGCCCGCCATGGAGAGCATGCGCATCGAGAGCCAGAATATCCTGGCCAAGAATGACGCCCTGCTCCGGACGACCGAGCGCATCCAGACGCTGGAAGATCAGAGCGATAAGCTGGAGCAGAAAATCACCCGTGTTCGCGACGAGCGGCGTGAGGTGGAGGAAGTCTGGGAAAACGTTCACTCCCTGCGCGACTATCTGGCGAACGAGGTTGAGCGCCGGGCGGAGCGCCTCAAGCGGGAGTTGGATGAGTCGGCCACACTGCGCCGGATGATCCAGGAGTATCACGTGAGTGCCCGCGAGCTTCGCGAACAACTCAATATCATTCCGGAAGGCCTGAAGATCGCGGCCCAGGCAGAGGACCGCGCCAGGGAGATTCGCGAGACCAACGAAGCGCTCGAGCAGAAGCTGGATGAAGTCGATAAGCGTGTCCGCCTGGTCGACCATGTGGAAGATCGCGTCCAGCAGCTATCGTCGAACATCGTTCATCTGGACGACAAAATCGAGAAGCAGCTTGAGCGGTACGGCGAAGTCGAGCGGATGGAAAAGCGTTTGGAGGCGCTCCAGTATTTCATCGAAGAATCGGACCTCAAGATTGACAAGCTCCAGCGCCGCGAGGAATACGTCGATCGGGTAGAGGCCCGGCTCGAACAACTCCACAACATTCTCGAGCAGATCGAGGGAAGAATCCTCGACGTCACGAAAGAACGTGCCGGGTTCGAGGCACAGGAAAAACGCCTGCAAAACCTGATGACGCAGTTCCAGGAAGTCGCCGAGCAGGGTGAGGGGCATCTGGCCAGCGTCCGCGAGGCGCACCGGACGATGGAGCAGGTGGGCGATTTTCTCTCGAAACTGGATCAGGGCTTGGAGTCGCTGCAGGCAGGCGAGGTTCGCATCGATACGCTGCGCGATCGGCTGCGCGAGCAGGAAGAGCAGGTCGAGAACGTCCGTGTGGCGGCCAGCAAGGTTCAGAGCCATATCGATCAGCTTGCCCAGGAAGAGGAACGGATATCCCAGACGGAAAAACGGATGTCCAGCCTGGAGCATCGCTCCGTCGGGCTCGAGGATAGCATCCAGGAACTGCTCCAGAACAAGGCGGAAATCGGCGCCGCCAACGAAGAGCTCAGTTCGCTCAAGCTGGCGGTGAAGGACATTCACACCCACATCCGGGACCTGGTGAACGATCGCCAGACGTTGAAAGACATCGAACTTCAGATCGACGATCTTCAGGAAATTTTCCAGCAGGTCGAAGAGCGCGGGACGAATCTCGGCCATCAGATGGAAAAAGTGGCCCAGGTAGAGGCTCGGGTCAGGGAACTCAATCTCTTGGTGGAAGACGTCAGCGCCAAGCACGAATCCCTGACGGTCGAGAGAGACGTGCTTGACCGCGCCAACGCCCGTATCAGCGAACTGCGTTCCATTCTCCAGGAAGCGGAGCGGCGCGTCGAACGGGCCTAATCGCCTGGAGGTCTCATGCGCCTGTTCTGGAAGCGACCTTCACGATCTCCCTATGCATTCTATGTCGGTGGTATTTTCCAATCCCGACGGAGCCGGATTTTCACCGGTACGGTCATCGCTGGCATCACGCTCTTTTTTGTCCTCCCCGCATCCATCACGGGAGGGATATATTCGTGGATCAAGGACGATATTCCCTCCTCGAACTCGATGCTTGTCCAAAGGCCCAGCTTGGCCACCTACATTTATGATTCCGAAGGCGTCCTGATCGGAAGCTTCGCCGCCGAGCGGAGACGACTGGTTTCGCTCGCCGATGTCGCCAAGCCAATGCGCCAGGCGATTGTAGCCGTTGAGGATTCTCGTTTCTATGAACATTGGGGAATCGATCCGCTGGGGATTCTCCGGGCGGCCTTCCGTAACATGCAAAAGGGTGGAGTTTCGGAGGGCGCCTCGACAATTACGCAACAGCTTGTCCGACAGCTTGTCCTGAACAACGAGAGATCCTTCAAGCGGAAAATCATCGAGGCTATTTCAGCCGTCAGGATCGAGATGTCGCTCTCGAAGGATGAAATTCTCGAGCGCTATCTGAATCAGGTGTACTTCGGGCGGGGCGCCTACGGTGTGGCCGCCGCTGCGCGCACGTACTTCGACAAGGAAGCCTCCGCAGTGACGACGGCCGAGGCCGCCCTTTTGGCCGGGTTGGTGCAGGCACCCGGCCGCTACCGGCCGTTTGAAAAGCCCGGCCCCGTGGTGAAGAGAAGGGCGCATGTGCTTCGGCGGATGGCGGCGAGCCGGTATATCTCGCGCCAAGAGGCCGAGCGGCTCGCGAAAGCGCCCCTGAACCTCCAGTCGCCCGAGCCCGTCCGGGTCGGCGGCCACTTCGTCGAGTTTGTCCGGAGTCAGCTAGAAAAAATGTTTGGCAACGATCGGCTCTACCGAGGTGGACTTCGTGTCTATACCTCGTTGCGCCTTCAAGATCAGGAAGCGGCCGAAGAAGCGGTCCGAACGGGAATCGAAAAACTCGTGAAGCGGCGCTGGCGCAAAAGCGCCCGGGACCCCAAGTGGCCGGGCCCCGAGGCGGCCCTTTTCGCAATGGATCCCAGAACGGGCGCGATACGGGCGATGGTCGGGGGGCTGGATTTTCAGAAAAGCAAGTTCAACCGGGCGGTGCAGGCCTTCCGCCAGCCCGGCAGCGCGTTTAAGCCCATCGTGTACGCCGCGGCGATCGAATCCGGATTCACGCCGCTGGACGAGGTTTTGGACGCTCCGCTCGTTCTAAACGGCGGAGACGGCCAGCCCGACTGGAAGCCCCGGAACTACGCCCGAGATTTCCGGGGAAGGCTCACCTTGGCGGATGCCCTGGCTGCGAGCCGGAATACGGTCAGCGTGCGCCTCGTGCGCTCCGTGGGCCTGAAGCGGGTCATCGATTTCGCCCGCCTTCTCGGAATCAAGAGCCCCATATCGCCCACCATGTCGAGCGCGCTGGGAACCTCGGTGACGACGGTCAGGGAAGTGGTTTCGGCCTATTCCGTATTCGCGAATCAGGGGCTTTATAGACAGCCGTTTGCGATCGGGCGCGTGGAAAATTCCCAAGGGGAAGTTCTTTTCGAATACGAAGCCGAATCCACCGAAGTCGTCCGGCCCGAAGTCGCCTATGTTGTCACGAACATGTTGAGGGGTGTGGTCGAGCGCGGAACGGCCCGGGGTGTCCGCGTCCTGGGCAGGCCCATCGCCGGAAAAACGGGGACGACAAATAATTTCCGAGACAATTGGTTTATTGGCTATTCGCCTCAACTTGTTGCCGGGGTCTGGGTGGGCTTCGATCTTCCCCGCTCCCTGGGCTATGCTGAGACCGGCGGGAGGAACGCCGCGCCGATTTTCGTCCAATTCTTCGGCGAGGCCCTCAAGGGGAAGCCGGTGGCCGATTTTGACCCGCCGCCGGGTGTGGAATTTGTCCGGATCGACCCGAAGACGGGACTTCTCGCTGCCCGCTCGAGCCAAGGGTCGAGATTTGAGGCGTTCGTCCGGGGAACCGCGCCGACCCATTATTCCGGGTCCGAAAAAAATCGTTCCGATGCCATCTTCCGGGTGGGAGGGCAGAATATCCCTTCTGGATCAGTCTCGACCCGTTAGTGGAGGTTGCTACAAATGTGCCGAACGAAGTTCAGCCGAACGAACCAAATTCGCCGGTGGCTGGCGGCGGGGTGTACGGTTGCGGCGCTTGCCGGTTGCGGTGGTCTGCGCATGGAGGGCGGCAAGCTGGTATCCCGGAAACATTCTTTCAAAATCGCTCCCATCAAGGGGGAGCCCTGGCGGCGGACGCCCGATGTCGCCGATATTCTGGCCCTCAATGATCCTTCCACGTCAGTACTCTATTATGACAATCCCTACTCGGGAGGCGTGGTCTCGCTTCAGGTTCTGCCCCGGCATTATCCGAAGGAGGGAAATTTCCGGGACGAGCTTCGTTTTCTCTACCGTAGGATGCTGAGCACCCCCCACCATGACATGCGTACGATGCGGGACGGAAATTTCGCCCCCTTTGCCCGGGCCGTCCGCATTGAGCTGGGAGATGGATTTGAGCGGGCCGAATTTCAGGTGAAGGGGACGATGGGCCGACGGCCCACGGCCAGGGCGCGCGAACTGGCCCAAAGGCGCCTGGAGGCCCGTCAGCCGTTCGGCGGCCCACGGTCGAAAGAAGAAGTCAAGGAAGAGCGTGCCTTCCGCTCCGCGCAGCTGACCCCCGCCTACACGGCCAATTACCGGGGGAAGGTGGTTGTGTTTCTCCGGGGAGGGAAGCTCTATGAATTTTATTATATCGACCATGCCCTCGCATACGAAAAAGGTGTCCAGGATTTCGACGCATTTGTGAAGAGCATTGAGTTTCTCCCGCCCAGTATTTTTGCCCTCGGGTAATTCATCCCAAAGATCAGAGGGACGCGATGAATTCGAGTCCGGCAGATCCGCTTCCCGAGCGCCCGAAGGGGCGCGGCGAGGTTTTGTGCCGCGAGGTGGATGACGGTTTTATCCTCTACGACCCGGACGAGGGGAAAGTTCATTCCTTGAATCCGGTTGCGGCCTTTATCTGGGACTCCCTGGACGGGACGCAGTCGCTCGCGGAAATTGCCGGGAACCTGAAAGAATTTTCGGGGGTGCAGGGTCACGATATATCGGCCGACGTCCGGAATACGGTGGAGACATTCAACGAGGAAGGCCTCCTTGAGTAGCCGGGAAGCCGCCGCCGCGCTTCAGGTCAACCTGCTGGGCTACCGGCTCCGCATCACCGGGCCCGAGCGCGAGATTGAAGCGCTGAAGGGTTCCCTTTTCTCCCGCTGCCAGGAGCCCCCCGAGACCGAACCCCACACCGTTTACCGGCTCGAGGTGGTTAAAGGCGAGTTTCGGGTGTTCGAGACGGGCAGGGAAAATTCTCCCCTTTTTCACTCGAAAAAACTGGACGATATTTTCTGGGACGTGGAGTACGCGCTTCTCTGCGAGGCCCTTGAGCGCAACAACGATCTGATTCAAATTCACGGTGCGGCCGTGGAGCGGGACGGGAAGGCGCTGGTTTTCCTAGGAGATTCCTACGTCGGCAAATCGACGATGACGCTCCACCTCGTTCGCTTGGGATACCGTTTCCTCTCCGACGAAGTGATCCTGATTGATCCGGCGTCAAGCCGCCTGAAGCCTTTTCCGAGAAACCTGCTAGTCCGCCAGGGTGCCCTGGAGAGCGATGCGATTCTCAAACAGCTTCGCGAGGGACGCTGGCGCTACAACGACAAGCGCGGGGAGACGAAATGGCTTGTGGACCCGGTCGAAGTGGGTGCGATTGATGAGCCGCAAGAGGCGGTGGTCGAGCGGATTTACTGCCTGAAGCGGGATGAGGAGGCGGAGCCGCTTCTGGAGCTGCTCGGCCCGCGGGTCGTGATCGAGGAGATGCTGGGCCAATCCTTCAATAACCACCTCATTCAGATCGCCACCTCGAGCCAGACGTTCCGGCTTCGGGCGCCGCACGGCGGGGTGGCGTGGGAACTCCTGCGGACCCATCTGGGCCTGCCGGAGAAATAGCAAAACCAGTGCATCTGCGCGCCGGTGTTTTGGAAGAATTTTTTTAGGGTGATAATTCCCTAGCCGCGTCTCTTTTTTCTGTATTGAATCCCGCTTCCGCTCGAGGGTCTAGAAGGTCTTGAGACCTTCGAGATTTTCCGGTTCGAGTTGTTCGAGCGCTTGCCCCTTTTCGACCTTTTTTTTCTGCGCTTTCTCGACTTTTTTCCCCATCCTGAATTTCCGGAGGGTCTCGAGACTTTCGCATCGGCGTCGGATACCGAGAAAGTCGCGACGATGGGCACGGCGTAGGCGGTTTTCACCAACATGTTTTTGATGAAATCCCGTCTCGTGTGATGGGTTTCGAGATGATCCTGATCGATGGGGGAATCGGGCATTTTGAACTCCTCCGGCCTCGCGCCGGGTTCGGGCGAGGCAAACGGAAAATGAGAGCATTTTCGTGTTCGTGTTAGCTAATCAAAATATGATGCCTAATTTTTCTCGTCGCGACCCGCTCCCGCGGTTGTGGATGCCATTATATATTTTGAAATCAAGGAATTGCAGGGTTTATTTAAGGAAAATGTGACCTGGGTCACATTTGGGGGAAATTTAATTAGACATTTGAAATCAAATGTTTGTGGTATATTGAGGGGTGTTTGAAGCGAAATCGGGGCCCGGGGCCCCGGTTCGGACCCGCGGGAGCATGAAGGGGTATCCTCGATTGACGGTATCTGTTTGTGAAACAAAGCATTCAGGGATAGCGGCCTCACCGGGCGAGCGTTTGCTGGAGTTCTCCTCCCGGTTTCATCTTACTCCGGACGAAATGGCTTTTTTTCGGGAAGCGGCCGCCCGGGCCACGGAAGAGGTATGGGCAGAGGTCGAGGACGAAGCCTTCTACAGGCGGACGGCCGGTTTGCTCTGCCACCATCTCAGAGGGGCGGGTTTAGAGCCATCCGAAGACCTCCGGGGGGAATACACCGAAATTGCCCGCGCCAACATGGTGTTCGAGGCCGAGCTTCGCCGGATCGCGCCGTATCTGCGGGAGGCGGGGCTCCGGATTCTCCTGATCAAGGGCTCCGCGCTCCATCATGCGGTTTACCGAAACCCCGGCATTCGCCCCTTCGAGGATTCCGACTGGGTTCTCGCGAACGAAAATGACGCCTCCGAAGCGGGCCGGGTTCTTCAGGGCATCGGTTATGAAGCGTGCGGGGACGACGCCTC
>CAMYJL010000049.1 GCA_947258645.1 uncultured Nitrospinota bacterium | reverse complement strand
AGCGGCCCTTGACGATCAGGGTCGAGATTCCGACCCGGTTCAGCACCTTGACGGCGTTGATCTTCGCCGCCATCCCGCCGTGCGCGAGTGGATTCGCGCTGGTTCCCGCGGATTTCACGACACTGGCCGGCAGGCCCTCCACCCGGGAGAGCAACTGGGCGTCATCTGACATTCTCGGATCTGAATCGTAGAGACCTTCGACATCCGAGAGAATGACGACCAGCCCCGCGCGGACCATCTGCGCCACCTGGGCGGCGAGGATATCGTTGTCGCCGAAGCGGAGCTCCTCGACCGAGACGGTATCGTTTTCATTGACAATGGGCATCACCCCCTGGCCGAGGAGGGTCTCGAAGGTATTGCAGGCGTTCAGGAAACGGGAGCGGACATCCAGATCCGCATGCGTAAGGAGGACCTGGGCCATATCGAGCCCCCGCCGCTTGAAGGCGCGGCCATAGGCTTCCATCAGTATGGGCTGGCCGACGGCGGCGGCGGCCTGGCGCCCAGGGATACCCTTCGGGACGCCCTTGATGCCCAGGCGCTTGGCGCCCGCCGCGATCGCGCCGGAGGAGACGAGCACGACCTCGCGCCGCGCCGCGTGAAGCTCGGCGATCTGGGAGACGATCATCCCCAGGACCCGGCGGTTCACCCCGCTCTCATCCGGAGAGGTGAGGACGGAGCTGCCGACCTTGACGACAACGCGCTGGCTCTTCAGCGCGGCCTCCTTGCGTTTGGATTTTTTCGTCAAGGCGAATCTCCCCCCCGTCCGGCGCCGCTTCCGCCGGCGGGCTCCCCCTCCCGGGGAAGCTCTTCGAGGAACCGGGCAAGGCGTCCGACAAGCGCCCGGAGCCCCTCTCCCGATACGGCCGAAATGGCCGCCGCCTCAAGTCCCCTCGCTTCGGCGCCCGCGCTGATTTCCGCCACATGCTCCCGGGCCTCGGTCAGGTCCAGCTTCGAGAGAACGACCAGCCTCGGCTTCCGGGCGAGGGAGGGCGAGAAGAGCTCGAGCTCCCTCGAAATGGCGTCGAGCTCGGAGAGCGCCTGCCCGGGCGGCTGGCCTGCGTCCACCAGGTGCAGAAGCAGGGAACAGCGGTCCACATGGCGCAGAAACCGATCGCCAAGCCCCTTTCCCTCGTGCGCTCCGGGGATGAGCCCGGGAATGTCGGCCACCACACATGAACGGTAGTCGCCCAGGTCAACCACCCCGAGGTTGGGCTCCAGCGTCGTGAACGGATAATCGGCGATCTTGGGCCGGCTCGCCGAAATGCGCGATATCAGCGTGGACTTGCCCGCGTTGGGCATTCCGACGAGTCCGACGTCGGCGAGAAGCTTCAGCTCAAGCTCGAGCTCGCTCTCCTCGCCCTCGACGCCCTTGGTCGTCCTGCGCGGGGCGCGGTTGGTCGAGCTCTTGAAGTGCTCATTCCCCAACCCGCCGCGGCCTCCTGCGGCGATGATGATTTCCTGATCTTCGGTGGACATGTCCGCGACCAGCTCGCCGGTTTCGGCGTCGCGGACAATGGTCCCGACCGGGACGATGACGATCAAATCTTCCCCGTCGGCGCCGTGCATCCGCCTGCCCATTCCGGCCTGGCCTTTCTGGGCCCGGAGGAGCTTCTGATGCCTGAATTGAAGGAGAGTGTTCTGAGACGAAGACGCCCTGAAGATGACATGCCCCCCCCGGCCGCCGTCACCTCCGTCCGGACCTCCTTTGGGAATGAACTTCTCCCGCCGGAAGCTCAGGCAGCCGTCGCCGCCCTTGCCAGCCTGAACCCGGAGTTTCGCGGTATCGACAAACATCGCCGGGGCACATCGGGCGCCGGGGAAACCTGCTTACTCGGAGGGCTCTACGCTGATGTAACGGCGATCCTGTGCCTTCCTTTTGAACTGCACCGTTCCGCTGACTTTCGCGAACAGCGTGTGGTCATTTCCGAGACCGACGTTCTCGCCGGGGTGGAACTTCGTTCCCCGCTGACGGACCAGGATCTCGCCGGCCTTGACGAGCTGGCCGTCGAACCGCTTCACGCCCAGGCGGCGCCCGGCACTATCGCGCCCATTGGATGAGCTTCCACCCGCTTTTTTATGAGCCATGTCTACGCGCCCCCCGTGCTGATGTTCGTGACTTCGATCTCGGTGTATTGCTGGCGGTGTCCCCGCTTGACGCGGACGTTCTTCCGCTTCTTGAACCTGAAAGCATATACCTTATCGCCGCGGCCGTGGCCCCGGATGACGGCTTTCACCGAGGATTTTTCCAACGCGCCCCTATCGGCGACGACCTTTTCTCCGTCGACGATCAGGCGCACATCCTCAAGTTCGACCGAATCGCCGACCTCCCCCGTGATCCGCTCGACCTTGACCGAATCCCCGGGCTGTACCCGGACCTGCTTGCCGCCCGTTTCCACGACTGCGTACATCGAATGCGCTCTCCTCGGGCTCATCGCCCCGTCTCTGATATCCGGGCCTGGCTGAGGTCCCGTCCGATTCCGGCCCCACGGCCTCGCACGCGGGAGAGGGAACCACCCTCCACACCGCCCGGAGCGGCCCGGAGAGGAACTAGTTTGTAACAATGGTCTTACCGGATGTCAATTCGAGAAATGGGAGCGTCAAGCCCAAATATTTCAATTGATTCAAGGCCTTCTGCCCGGCCGGAGGGGAGCGGGCTAGCGCGACCGCCTGCGCCGGCTGCGGATGAGGCGGAATGTGACGGTTTTCGTCTGGTAGGTGGCTTCCCGCCTTACGGGCAGATACCCCTCCTTCTGAATCACGATCACAAAGCCCTTGAACAGATCCCGGAGACCCACCTTGTAATTGAGCGTCAGGGGGGTTTTCCCCTGATACACGTTATCGATGAAGACGTCCGCGCCCGGCGGGTCCGAGGTGATCGTCAGGCGCCGGTCGACGACGCCCTTCGCCGGCTCGACGACGTTCTTTTCCCACCAGCCACAGCCCTGAAGCGTGGTGGCCGCCAGCAGGGCGAGCGCCAAAAACGCGGGACGCAACCAGGTCCGGCCGTTCCAAGACTCTGTCAATTTCATCGCCCATCCCATTCGCTTGATATCCGGGCAGCGTTTCGATATTCCTCTTCGGGTTAACGCCCGTTCGAACCGGGGCCCTTGCCGAGGGGTTGCCCGACTGTCTGGCCTACCCATTCCTCGATCATTTCGAGCAGAACCGTCTGGTCCGAGTTCGCACCATACCGCGACTCGCCCAGGCCGTATATCTGCCGCACCTGATTCAGGATGAACATGGTCGAACCCATCTCGCGCGCCAGGTCGAATGCCATCGTGAGATCCTTGTGCATGAGCCCGGTCGAGAAGCCGCATGTGAAATCACGCGGGAGCAAAAAGCGGGGCCACTTGTCCGCCGTGGCCGAATTCCGCCCGGAACCGCTGTTCACCACGTTCAGCACCTTCTCAGGGTCCAGGCCGAGCTTCGCCGCGAACGCCATGGCCTCCATCGATGAAAGAAGGCCGGTCGCCGAGAGGTAATTATTGACGCACTTCATGGCGTGGCCCGACTCCACCTCCTCGCTGATGTGAACGATGTTCCCCCCCAGTATGTCGAAGATGGGCATCGCCGCATCGACAATCTCTTTCGGGCCACCCGGCATGATGGCCAGCGTCGCCGCCTCGGCCCCAACCACTCCGCCCGACACGGGTGCCCCCACCATGTGGATGTTCTTCTCGGCCAGGCGGGCCGCTACGTCCGCCGTCCGCCTTGGATAGGAAGAACTCATGTCGATCAGGAGCTTCCCCGCGGCCATGTTCTCCGCCAGCCCCCCTTCGCCGAACACGACCTTCTCCACCACGTCGCTGCTCGGGACCATGGTGATGACGACATCGGACCGCTGCGCCAGATCGGCCAGCGACTCCGCCGCCTGGACCCCGTCAGCACTCACCCGCTCCACCGCCGCGGGATCGGTGTCGAAGCCCACAACCGTAAAATCGCCCCGGCGGAGATGGCGCGACATGGGGGTTCCCATCTTGCCGATACCGACAAAACCGATGATCGTTTTTCCTGGATGGACAAGTTCCATATCATCCTCACATTTGAATGGCCGGCTCAATCCGCCATCTGGATAAAAGAAAAGGTACCGTTTATTGTTTCGTCAGAGAAATTTTGTCAATCCCATGCCGGAGTGATAGAATCCCGGAAGATTTTCACTCAAATGCCTTTCCGCCCCCTGAACGTCCTTATCTCCACCCGGGAGACATCCAAATGGCGCCGACCTCGGCGGATGAAGTCCTGCGTTTCCTCGAAGAAAACCCCGGCTTTTTCCTTGAACACGAAGAAGCTCTCCGCTCCAGCGGCCTCCTCGACCCAGACGATCCCCCCGAGAATGTCTTGAATATCAGACACCAGCTCTTCCAGCGCCTGAACGAGGAACGTCAGGAGTTGATGAGCGTCCTCGACGAGACAATCGAAATCGTCCGGGAGAACGAAAAAATCGAGGAAGACTTCCTGGCGATCGAAAGACTGGTTTTCCATCCTTCGCCTTCCGGAACCAGTCTGGCCCGGATCGCCGAGGTGATCGAGGAGCGCTTCGCCCTCGACCACGCGAGTTTCCTGATGTACGAAGCGGCCGACGGCGCCGCTCCCGAACCGACCCCGCGGATTCGCATCGCGGTCGAAGAAGACGCGATTCCTTCGACCGAAGAGACGATCACCATCGCCGGAAATCTTGACGAGGGCGCGCCGCTTCCCTTTCCCGAAAACTGCCGGGCCGAGCTCCGGTCCACGGCTGTCTTAACGCTCCAGGAAAACGGCCAGATACTCGGGCTTCTCCTGCTGGGCTCAAAAGATCCCGGCCGCTACGCCGAAGGGATGGCGACCCACCTGATTGATCGCCTGGCCATGCGGATGGCGATTGTCATCCGCCTGCTCCAGCGCATCGCCCGCCCCGCTCCAGGCGGCTCTCCCCGGATGGAAAGAGAAACCGCCTCCGGCCAGCCACACGAAAAAAAAGACGCGAGCCGGTCCGCCTGACACGCGTCAGGCGCGGACGCCCTCGCCCACGGCGGCCAGCGAAGTCACCTCGCCGATTTCCGAAAGTGTTTCCAGCGAGCGAACGCGCTCGACAATCTGGCCCCGCGTCTCCTTGTCGAGAACCGGGCCGGTCAGATCGTGGAACCGCTCGATCAGTTCCTCCCACGTCAGCGGATTGCGGGGGTCGCCCTTCGGGTTGTCCTGGTGCGCCTCGAAGGTGCCGCGCTTCGTGACAATCTTGACGCGGGACTGCCACTCGGCCGGGAACGCCTTTTCGATCTCCGGATCGCCGTAACACTGCACCTTGTCGATGATCGACGTATAGACCTTCGAGCGCAGGAAATCGTCCGAATACTCGTCCAGCCCCGCCCTCCGCTTGAGGAGGGCGACCGAGACGGCGTATTGAAGGCTGAACTGCGCGTCCACCACATTTTGGGGATTCACCTTGATGTCGTTCGGCTCGACGACGACCATCACCGCCGTCTCGGGCACGTGCACTTCCACCCGGCTCACCTCGTCCGGCTGAATGTCGTTCTCCCGGCAGAGGCGGATGACGATATCCACCGGCCCGTGGTTGTAGCGGCAGGTGGCGTGAGGCTTGATGGCCGTCTCGCATACCTCCCAGTACTCACCGAGCCGCTCGGTCACGTACTCGGGATGCGCGTCGTCGCTGTAGCCGTGAAGGAAGCCGTACTTGCCCTCCAGGATGTCCTCGGGGCCCGTAAAACCCTCCTGAGCCAGATAGGCCGCCAGGATGCCGCTGTGGGCCGCCCAGCCGGGATGGAGGCGCTTGGTCCACGAGCCGGTCTCGAGAAACTGCATCGAGGCGGCCGCCTGGCTGCCCGCGATGCCGAAGGCGTTCGAGGTCGCCTCCCGCGAGAGGCCGAGCATTTTCGAGGCCGTGACGGCGGAGGCGAACGTGCCGCAGGTACCCGTGGGGTGGAAGCCGCGCTCGTAGTGGCTCGTGGGATTGATCGCGTTGCCCACGCGGTTGGTGATCTCATAGCCGGCGACGATGGCCTCGATGACCCGTTTCGGATCGGGATTGTGCGCCTCGGCGGCGGCGAGCGTGCTCGGCATGACACTCACGGCCGGATGGAGGCTCGAGCGCGTCGTCACGTCGTCCATTTCGATGGCATGGGAGGTGCCGCCGTTCGCCAGGGCGGCGTTGGGCGCGTCGGTGCGGAGCCCCGTTCCAAAAACGGTGCAGGGCCCGCTCTGGGGGGCGCGCTTGCGGACAAAGTTGAAGAAAACGCGCGAACTCGCCATCTCGCTTGCGCGAAGGGTGACGCCGAAGTGGTCGAGCAGAAAGTACTTGGCCCGCTCGCGCGCCTCCTCGGGCAGGGAGCCGTAGTCAATCGCGTGGACGTGATCGAGCAATTCCCGGGTAATACCCATTGCGCGTCTCCTTCAGCCAAAACCCCTTACCTACGCAACCTGCGGCCCGATATGGACCCCGGGGTCGATTTCAATACGGTGTGGATCCGTGCGCATTATGGCGGAACGGGGTATGAAAATCACCCGGCCTGAAGCGCCCTGACGGGCCGGGCCGAATCCTTTCCCCCGTCTTCATTCTTGTCAGACCGCACACGGACAGCGTATGATACGGCTCAATTACACAATTCTTATTCGAGGCCGCCATGAACGACTGCCTGTTTTGCAAGATCATCGCGGGGGAAATCCCCTCGCAAAAGGTGTACGAGACGAAGGATGTCTTCGCGTTCGAAGACACCAATCCGGTGGCGCCAACCCACATCCTGATCATTCCGAAACAGCACCTCGAAACCATGCTCGAGCTCAGCGAAGAACACCGCGAACTCATCGGTTCCATTCACATCGCGGCCAACCATATCGCGCGCATCCGCGGCATTGCCGAAAACGGCTACCGCATCGTCACCAACTGCGGCCGGGACGCGAACCAGACCGTCTTCCACATTCACTTTCACCTGATCGGGGGCCGCCCGATGGAATGGCCGCCGGGCTAGACCATCGTCGGGGAGATAACCGGAAAGAACGGCGCAACCCGGAATATATGTCACCTGTCTTCCCGCCGCCTGCTTTCAGGCCAAATAGTCCTATTGTCTTTTTTCTTTGTTTTTTTCTTTTCGGCGCGAAGAGCAATGAGATGGATGCCCATCCATGGCAAATGACCATCGCCCAGCTCCGCCATCTGTCCCGCTTCGAGACCAGCCGGCGTCAGCCGGGATCGCAAAACGCCTGACGCCTGACGCTCCCGGCTGGCGCGCGGGAGGCACCCAACGCGTGGTGTCGAACGACCACGATTGTCCCGAAGAAGAAATGAGACGCCTCTGCGAACGGCTTCTGGAAACGACCTCGCTCCAGGGCTTCGAATAGGGAGCGGACTTTCCCGATACGGCCCGACCGAATCCCCGAGCCAGACCGGAGCCATCCACCCCTCCCCCGCACATATTCTTTTCATCTTCCCGGCGCACGAGGCGCCGGCGTTTTTTCTTCGGCATGCGTGTCCCATTTGGGGGATAATGGGATTGCCGCCGGGCGGGCAGCGGAGCAATTCCCGGCACCCGGCTTTCCCAAGAGGGCAACTGATGCGCGTCGCCGATTGCATGACGAAAGATCCCAAAACCTGCGCTCCGGACATGCTCCTCTACGAGGCGCGGGACATCATGCGCGCGGGCAGGTTCCGCCGCCTTCCCGTCATGGAGGACGATACGCTGGTCGGCGTCGTCACCGACCGCGACATCCGCAGCTTCCTTCTCCCCGACGATCTCCCCGAGCGCGTGAAAGAGCGCATCGACCTTCTCAAGGTGCGCCGCGTGGGAGACATCATGACGCCCAATCCCATCACCGTCGGACCGGACGCTTCGCTCGAGCGCGCATCGGAAATCCTCCGGCGCAAGAAATTCGGCGGACTGCCCGTCCTCGAAAACGGCAAGCTCGTCGGTGTCATCAGCGCGCGCGACGTCATGAGCGGGCTGCACGAGGGGCTCGGCGCGCACCGCGACAGCTTCCGCTTCACCATCGAGATTTCCAGGGACAAAACCGACGCGCTCTCTCAGTTCCTGCACATCCTGGCGACCCAGCAGTCGATCATCCTCAGCGTCTTGAGCGACTTCACCACCGGACGGGACCGGAACATCATTCACTACTCCATCCGCGTCGCGCGGGCGGACCCCAAAAAACTCCTTCCCTTTCTGGAAGATATCGGCGTGGAAATCGTCGACATCATCACCGAATCTCCCTCCAAGGACCTTTAGGCCCCGGCCTCAATCTTCCCCGCGCACGCGGGCGCGGCGTTTTTTCTTCTCGGACTGGATTTGCTTTTCCTTGCGCCGCTTTTCTTTCGCGGCGCGGGAGGGCTTCGTCGCCTTGCGCCCCTTCGGAGCAGTCGCCACTTCCTCCAGCATCCCCCGCAGCTTTTCGATACAGTCGGCCACGTTCCGCCCCTGATCGCGGAACCGCTGGCTCGTCAGGACGAACTCGCCCTCGCGGGTGATGCGGCGGCGGAAGCGCGCGCAGAAGCGCTCGCGCACATCCTCGGGCAGGCTGGGGGATCGCTCGACCCCCCAGCGCAGGATCGCCTTCGTGCTGAGCTTGTTCACGTTCTGGCCGCCGGGTCCGCCGCTCCTCGCGAACTGAAAGTCAAACTCCCGGAGAGGAATCCGTATCCGGCGGTTGATCACCAGCATGGCCGTCTGTCCCTGGCCCCCGCCCTACTTCGGCGGAATGATGGGCAGCATGATGTAGGACTCCCGGCCCGGCCCCGTGTGTAGGGTGACGTTCTTCCCGAAAACCGCCTCGGGGCGATCCTTCGGCTCATCGTGCAGGAACGGCCCGCAGCCCCGGAAGACGTTCTTCATGTTCGAGAGCCGAAAATCCGTCGCGCAGGAATAGACGTAATCCTTCCCCCGGACGGAGAGCGCCAGCCGGTAGCCGGGCGGCACGACGATGCAGGTGGGCCAGACCTCGATGTCGAGCTCGTAGACCTCGCCCGGCGTGAGCGGCTGTTTCTCGTCGTGGGCCTGGAAGGGCTTCCACTCGGTCGATTGGGCGGGATCGAGCTTGCGGTGCGAGGCGCGGAGCCAGCCCTGCGCGATGGGGGTGTGCGGATCGACCGTCCCCGAAAAGGTGATCTCCTTCATGTCGGGCGTGAAGAGCCTGAGGACCAGAAACAGGTCCGCGTCCTCGGTCTCCGAGGAGACGAACAGCTTGGACGCGATGGGGCCCGTGATCTCGGTTTCCTTCTCGAACGGCGGCATCATGAAGGTCAGCCCGTCGCCGAAGCCCTCGTAGGTGATCTTATTCTCGGATGAGCCGGGCTGCGCGTTCAGGCTCATGTGATCGGGGTCGAGATAGAACTTGGTCCACTTCGTCCGGGCGAGCGGCCATTCGTTCTCGGTGCGCTCATAGAATTTCTCGCCGACGTGGCGGACCTTGAGGAGCACGGGGGGCCGATCCGTCCAGCCCGTGTCCTCGCCCTTCAGATAATGACCAAAGAACTGCTTTTGCAGCGCGGCACCGTAGGGGGTGTAGAACTCGGTCCAGTGCTCGAGGCCGTGCGCCTCGAGCCATTTCTCTTTCGAAGCCGCCCGCATGAACCCTTCGTAGTTGCCCCGGGGGTGAATCCCCTGCCCGGCCCAGTTCGCCGAGGAGAGAAGCGGGACGCTGATCTTCTCCCAGTCCGGCATCCGGCACTGCCAGTACTCATCGTTGAGATGGTGGGCCAGGGAATCCCCGCCGAAGTCGGCGAAGTTCTTTTGGAGTTCCTCTTCGCTCAGCGTCTCCGGGCCGCAGACGAGGCCGCCGTGCACGCGGCTCTTCGCGCCGCGCTCGCCGAGGCCGTGCAGCACGGTCTTGACCTGCATGTCGTACCAGGTGCTGCAAAAGGTGTTGTAGATACCCCCGTGGTGGCTCAGGTCGCGGTAAAAGTCGGCAGCGCCCTCCCAGATGCACATCGCCGCCAGGTTGGGCGGCTGAAGGGAGGCCACCTGCCACTGGTTCATCGCGTAGTAGGAGATGCCGTTGAGCCCCACCTTGCCGTTGCTCCAGGGCTGGACACCCGCCCACTCGATGCAATCGTGGTAGTCCTTCGTCTCCCGCGGCGACCAGATGTCGAGCCAGCCCGGCGAGCGGCCGGCGCCGCGCCCGTCCACGCGGATGCAGACGTAGCCGTCCGGCACCCACTGCTCCGGATCGACCACCTCCCAGCTCTGGTGGACGTTCGACGAGCCCGCGATGGCGTCGGGATGATCCTTCGAGAAGAGCTCCCAGACGGTCTTGTAGCCATCCTGCCAGGCGAGATCCTTGGCGTAGGGACCGTAGGTCATGATGACCGGGTATTCGCCCTCCTCGATCGGGCGGTAGACGTTGGCGCGGAGGACAACGCCGTCGTCCATCTCGATCGGAACGTCCCACTCGACCCGAAAGCCGTCGCGGATTTCGGTCCTGTACTGGCTGTCTGTCGCGGTATTCACTTCGGCCATCTCATCTCCCCCCTCGGGCACGCGAGATCGCGCCCAATAGCAGAAATCTTTCGTCTCCGTTGATTGAATACCGGTATCTTACCTCAAAACGGCCGATCATCCATTCGAAAACAACCCCTTGAAATTCAATATGCGAGACTTCCGGCGCCCGATTGGGACGGCCCGGCTTGGCCCGCCGGGCGGGACGGGAGCGCGGAAAAGGATTATCCTAGAAAAACTTCCATATTCCGGAGAATCGTCGGCGCCTGCCCCGCGAACTCGAGCGGGGTTGGGAGGCGTGGATGAGCTTTCTCTCGCATCAACGGTGAGCAACAGGAGGCGCAACGAGAATGGGAGCCCAGATAGCCGCTGAAATGATCGTGGACGGACTCATCGAAGCCGGATTGACCCATTTTTTCGGCCTGCCCGGCGGGTACGTCATGGAACTCTTCAAGGCCCTGCACGGGAGAGATGATGAAATGAAAGTCATCGTCCCCCGGGACGAGCAGACCGCATCGTGCATGGCCGAGATGTACGGAAAGCTGACAGGCAAACCCGGAGTTTTCGCCGCGCAGGGCGGCTTCGCCGGCTCCACGGGAATGTTCGGTGTGATCGAAGCCCTTCTCGCCAGCACGCCCATGCTGGTCCTGACGGAATTGACAGACTTCGACACCTTCGCCGTGCACGGACCGATTCAATCCGGGAGCGGAAACTACGGCAGCTTCGACCTCCAGTCCATCTTTCAGCGGAACACAAAATACACATCCGTGGCGCACTATCCGCGCGAGGCCGTCATCGGCGTTCAACTGGCGATCAAGCACGCCGTCACCGGAAGGCCGGGACCGTCCGCGTGCCTGTTCCGAAGCAACTCCCTGAAAGGGACGGTAGAAGAAGGCGGGCTTCCGGAAATTCACGAGACGAACCGGTTCCTCCCTTCCACAAAAACCTGCCCGCCCGCCCGGGCGGTCGAGGAAGCCGCCGCTCTGCTCGCCAGCGCAAAAAATCCTGCCATCATTTCGGGAAACGGCGTGCGCATCTCAAGGAGCTTTGACGAATTGCGCGGGCTCGCCGAGGCGCTGGGCGCGCCGGTCGCGACGAGCACCCTGGGAAAAAGCACCATCGTCGAGACCCATCCCCTCGCGGCCGGTCCCATCGGCTACACGGGAACCCCCTTCGCTAACGACACGGTGGCCCTGGCGGACGTCATTCTCGTGGCGGGGTGCCGCCTGAAGCCGCAGGAGACATGCTACGAGAATCCCAAACTGATCGACCCCCGGCGGCAGAAGATCATCCAGATCGACATCGAGGGGCGGAACGCCTCCTGGACGCTGCCGGCGGATATCGCACTCATCGGCGACGCGGGCCTGACGCTGGAGATGCTGAAGGAATCCCTCTGCAAAAAAGAAAAAACCTACGACGCCTCGGCCCGGACGAAAAACTTTCAGGCTTTGAAAGAGAAAAACGCCTTCTTCGCCCACCCCTCCCTCCGGTCCGATGCGGTTCCCCTGCTGCCCCAGCGTTTCGTCCACGAGGTGCAGGAAGCCGTTCCGGACGAGGCCATCGTCTGCACCGACGCCGGGAACAACCGCCACTGGATGAACCACTTCTTCCAGACGAAGCGGACCAACAGCTATTTCGGAACGGGGGGACTCGGCGGCGTGAGCTGGTCGCTGCCCGCCGCCCTGACCGCCAAGCTTCTCTACCCGGATACACCCGTGGTGGGGGTGTGCAGCGACGGCGGCTTCGCGATGCAGATGCATGTCCTGCTGACCGCGATTCAGTATGGGCTCGCGCCCGTCTACGTCGTCATGAACAACTCTTCTCTCGGGATGACCGCGCAGAGCATGGGGGCGTTGAGCACCGGGGCCGATTTTCCGGACGTCGATTTCGCGGCGATTGCGCGATCGTGCGGCTGCTTCGGGGAGCGGGCGGCGAAACCGGGCGAAGCCACGGAAGCGGTGCGGGCGGCGCTGTCCCAAGGCAAACCGGCGGTCATCGATGTGGCCATCGATTCGGGCGAGGACATGAAGACCGCGATCTACTCCCCCCTGGCCCTTGAGGCTTTGGCGGGAAAGGCCAACAGATAGCGGCACAGAAGTCTTTGTATGGCGTCGAGCGGAAGGCGCCGCCCAAAAAACGGTGCCCAGCGCAGGTTAATCTTCTCCCGGCCGGGCGATGCCCCGGACGCGGGGCATTTTCTCGAGGCGGGCGATGCGCTGCTCCATCTCCCGAATGACGCCATCGGTGACGCGCAGTTCCAGGCGGAGCAGCCAGGACGCGGCTTTCCGGCGAATCCACCCGCCGATCAGAATCATCACCAGCCCGGTGGAAAAAGCGGCGATCCGGAAAGAGAGCTCGAGCGCCACCTCGACGGTGGCCACGGCGGCGCGCGTCCCTGCGTCGGCGACCTCGCGCTGAATGCGGAAGAGGTTCTCCAGCGATCGCCGGAAGAGTCCGCTCTTCGGCGCGGCGGCGGGAGGCGGCTTGGCTTCCTGCGCGGAGCTGACCAGACTTTGGGCCGCCTGCGTGTAGATTCCGCCCCCGCCGGGCATGCGGGGCGGCCAGCCGCCCAGCACGCCCGATAGCAGCAAGCTCCATCCCGACAATTGCAATAGAGTCAACAGGACCACCAACACCCGGAGCAGAGAGGCACCCTTCGGTTTCACCCGGCGGATTTCGACCCAAAGACCCATGGGAAAATCTCTCCTACCCGGCTACCCAGCCGCCGCCCATGAGGAGGTCGCCGTCGTAAAAAACGGCGGCCTGACCGGGCGGCACAGCGCCGATCGCAGCGGGCTCGTCGGGGCGCACCTCGGCGAAGCCGTCCGGAAGCGGCGTCACCTGACAGACCGCCGCCCGCTGGCGGTGGCGCACCTGGACCGAGAGGCGCGCGCCTTCTTCCGGAATCGGAATCGACCACGTCACACGCTCCGCCCGAAATGATTCTCGCTCGAGCCCGCTCCTCTCACCCACGACGACGGTGGCCGTATCCGAATGAAGCGCGAGCACGTAGCGCGGCTCTCCGCCGCCGAGGCGGAGCCCCCGGCGCTGGCCCACCGTGAAATTCGTCACGCCTTCGTGCCGCCCGAGGCGGGTTCCCTCCAGGTCCACGATGTCGCCGGGGCGATCGATGTCCGGGCGCTCGCCCTTGAGGAAAGACCGGTAGTCATCCTCGGGCACGAAGCAGATTTCCTGGCTCTCTGGCTTGTCGGCGACGGCGAGCCCCAGCCGGCGGGCCACCTTCCTCGTCCGCGCCTTCTCGAAGTCGCCGAGGGGGAAGGCCGAATGCGCGAGCTGCGCCTGCGACATGCCAAAGAGAAAATAGGTCTGATCCTTTTCCCGGTCCGCGCTCCGCGCCAGCGTGAGGCGGCCTTTGTGCTCGACGAGCCGGGCGTAGTGGCCCGTCGCGACTTTTTCGGCGCCGAAGCCCCTGGCCTTTTCGGCGAGATAGTCGAACTTCACCACCTGGTTGCACGCGACGCAGGGGACCGGCGTCCGCCCCCGGGCGTACTCCTCGATGAAGTTCTCGATGACCGTCTCGCGGAAGGACTCGCGCACATCGAGGACGTAGAAGGGGATATCCAGCTTCGCGGCGACCGCGCGCGCGTCGGCCAGATCGCGCGGGGCGCAGCAGCCCCGGTGGAACGACGCCGAGGGCGCCTGATCCGCGAGGCGCAGTCCCACGCCCACAACCTCATGGCCCTCTTCCACCAGCAGCGCGGCGGCGACCGAACTGTCCACACCCCCGCTCATCGCCACGACCATTCTCTCGGGCATCATTCATCCTTATCGCCGCGCCGGGACCGGCCCGGGTGCCTATATCTCTGAAAAAAAAGCGGCCGCCTAATTGCGGTGTTTTCTGTGGCACGCCATGCAGTTTTCCTGCAGACGGGACAGGGCCGCCATCATCCCTTCCCATTTTTGCGCCTTGGCCAGCCGTTCGATCCCCTTTGAGCGCTCCCCGAGTTGACGGAAAAAGCGGAGGGCCGATTCATCCTTTTCGAATTCATCCAGTTTCGCCAGCAGGCCCGCGACCTGCGCGATCTCCTCCGCCCACTGGCCGGCCTGGTCAAAGGATATGTCGTAAGGGCCGCCCCCGCGAGCCGCCCCGGGAAGAATTTTCCGGCAATATCCATCGCGCCTCCTCACCCCAATAAAAGAGAGCGAGCCCCCTCCGGGCCAGCTCCGGCCGCGGGGCTCGTTATATCTCATGAGATGAAAAATTCAAGGTTTCAGAAAATCGTTAAGTTGCCGATAATCAACCGATAGCCGTTTCCGATTCGATGAAAGGGGAAACCATGACCACGGAAGAGAGACTGGGGCGCCTCGAGCGCCAAAACCAGCGGATGAAAAAAGGGTTCATCGTCCTGACCCTGGCGTTGGCCAGCGCCGTGATCATGGGTCAGGCCATAAGCCCGCCCGTCCCACATGTCATTCGGGCCCGGAAGTTTGAGGTCGTGAACGGCAAGGGAAAAACCATGGTCGAACTGGGCTCGACCCGGCTCTTCGGCTATCTCTTCATTTCCAACCGGGATGGAAAAGTCGTCGCCACGATTTCCACCAACCACTCCGGCGACGGCATGATACGCACCCTCGACAGAGAAGGCCGCCCGCTGATTGTTCTCAGCTCCAAGAAAAATGGCGAGAGCTTCATCGCCACCTTCAAGCGGGGGGAAGAGACCGGGGAGAAGAAGCCATGAGGATAAAAGGAGGAACGATTGAATACCTCTATGGCTGTTACTCATAGTATCGGGCTCGCCTTTGGTGTTATGGGTGTCATTTTAACGCCCAAAATCTGGATGGCGAGATATCGTCTTGGATCCGAGATGCGTGCGCAGAATCGCAGCTTGACTTGGAAGGCCCATTTTTGAAATAAGCCTACAAAAGGAACCAAATAAGAAGTGCCGGATGAGAATCAGCGGGAGATGCGATATGTTCGATTTTTACAAATCGAAGAAAAGATCGAGAAGAAAAGCCTACAAGATAAATACACGAGCCCTCAAAGCGAAAAACTACATCAAATTCGGTTACCAATATCCCGACGAAGAGATTGACCAGATCGTTTCCGACTATGCGAAAGTTTGTCTCGATACCCAGTTGTGCATCGCCGGCATACTGAACCTCGAACACATCGCTCGATACGTGATAGATCGAAAGCTGAAAGGCGCTTTTGTTGAATGCGGAACCTGGCGAGGTGGCGCGCTCGCCTACTGGGCCCGATCGTTCCTCAGGAACGGCAGAGATGACAGCCTCTGCAAGATTTACGGCTTCGATTCCTTCGAAGGAATGCCCCGCATAACCTCCGACGATGGAGACTCCACAAGCCGATGGCTGTACGGACGAGGTGTCGACGATGTGGACGAGGAAATGCTTGACGGACAACTTCAGCCGACAGGCATGAACGTCGCCGACTACGACGAATGCAGACGGATTGTGGGAGAGACCGGCTACAAGAAGGAATCGACCATCATCAAAAAGGGCTGGTTTCAAGATACGATTCCGGAAACCATCGATGAAATCGGACCGGCCTCTGTGCTCAGATTGGACGGTGACTTCTACGAATCAACAAAATTCTGCTTCGAGCAGCTATACGACAAGGTCCTGCCAGGCGGCGCGGTCATCATCGACGATTACGGTTTGATGCCCGGCTGCAAGAAGGCCACAGATGAATTCCTCCGCGAAAGAAACATTAACGCCCATCTTCATTACGTTGACGTCAACGTACGATATTTTGTGAAGCCGTCAGTTTCATAAATGAATTGAGACGCCGGGAACGCGCTGGCACCATTCATCCTCCCCATTTCACGCGAAATCTCCTCCGCTCAGGAAAACTGGAACGGGCTTCGACAAAAACCCCGGTCCCCATCCCGCTTGGGATCACCGCCCCCGCCACCTAAAGGCGGGAGGCGACCAGCAGCGGCGTGAGCTCCCCGACGTCGGAAACGCCCGCCAGGATCCACCACCCTTCCCAGGCCGCCTCGGCACGGGCCCGGGATAAAACTTCCGAAGCGCATTCGATAAACTTTTCGCGAAGCTCACCCTGCGAGATGGGCCGGTCGATATGGCCCCTGGCAACCTCCTCGCGGGAGCGGAGTTCACGCCCGCCCTTGAGGCGGAGCCAGACCTCGGTGCTCTCGCTCTCGGGATCCTCCGCCGCGAGTTCGGGGTCGAGCTCGAACTCGGCCATCTCCTGAAGCTGACTGATCTCGGGCCGGGCGACGCTTTCTTCCCGAAACTGGGCGACGCCCACCTTGCCGTCCACGACGGCGGAAGCGAGACAGAATGGCATCGAGAATTTTCCCTCGAGCCCCGTCGAGGCCGTCTTGTAGCGGAGCACCTTGAGCGTCATGGTGGAGGCCCGCGCCCCGAGCGCCTCGACATCCTCATGGCGCACGCCCTCGCGCTCGCACAGGTCGAGCATGGCGTCGATGCCGGGGTGGGTCATGGCACAGCAGGGATGAATCTTGACGCAGACGCCCCGCTCGATATCCCATGGCGCGCCCCAGCCATCGGCGGCCGATCGCCAGTCGGCGAACTTCTCGACACCGGGGCCGATCCCCTCGGCGGCGAGCGCCGCGGTGAAGCCCGTTTCGACCGCATCCGCCGCCGCCGTGAAGCCCATCTCGGCCAGCCGCGCGGCGACGAGCCCCGCCCGCGCCGCCTGCCCGGCGTGAAAGGGCTTGGTCATCGTCCCGAAGTTGCAGACCAGCCCGGCCGCCCCGCTCGCCCCGATGGCGAGGGCGTTCCGCGTCCGCTCCTCGTCCAGCCCCAACATGTGGGCGCAGGCCCCGGCCACCCCCACCGCCCCGAGCGTGGCGGTCGCGTGAAACCCGCGCCGGTAGTGCTGGGGGATGAGCGCACGCCCCAACAGGTGATGGATTTCGAAGCCGACGGTGTAGGAGGCTAGCAGCGCCCCGCCGCCCAGCGTCCGCTCCTCGGCGAGCGCGATCAGCGCCGGGACGAGCGTCACGCTCGGATGGCCCATCATCACGAAATCCACGTCGTCGAAGTCGAGCGCATGGCCCGCGACCCCATTCACAAAAGCCGCCCATGATGCGCTGGTGCTATCCCCCTCGCCCCAGACGGTGGCTTGCACGTTTCCCCCCTCCTCCCGCGCAAGCCGGAGGGCGAGCTGGGCACTCTCGTCCGGCATCCCGGCGAGGGTGACGCCCAAGGTATCGAGGACAGCTTCTCGGGCGCGCCCGAGCGCGGCGTCTCCGATGACGGAAGGATCGGTCCCGGCGATCATCCGGGCGATCTCCCGCGTCGCGGGCCAGGGGCGGGAATCATCGGTCATGAGAAATTCCTCCCGAAAATTCTCCATCAACTCCGAAATTGTATCGAACGGACCGCGCTACACAACCGGCGAAAGATTGCCGTCGATGTTGATCGCGGTTCCGGTGATGTAGGACGCCGCGTCCGAAGCGAGAAAACAGGCCATGTTCGCGTACTCCTCCGCCGTCCCCAGGCGGCCGAGGGGAATCTCCTTCCCGCGCATCTTCAAAAAATCCTCCCACGGCATGTCGGAGAATTCCCGCTGGTGGCCACGCGTGGTCTGGTCGGTGATGATCCGGCCCGTGCAGAGGCCGTTGACGAGCACGTTGTAGGGCGCGCCCTCGCCCGCCAGGACTTTCGTCATGGCCATCCCCGCGGCACGCGTGACGGCGGTGGGCGCGGTCCCCGCGCGGGGGGCCTTTCCGGCGACGGTGACGATGTTGATGATGCGGCCCCAGCGGCGCTCCTTCATCGGCGGGAATGCGAGGCGGGTGATGCGGATCGCCCCGAAGAGCTTGACGCCCAGATCCTCGTTCCACATCTCGTCCGTGATCTCCTCGAAATTTCCCCGCCTCGAGGTGCCGGCGTTGTTCACCAGGATGTCCACCTTCCCGAACGCCCCGACCACCGTCTCAAACGCGCTCTTGATCTGATCCGCGTCGGTCATGTCGCAGGGACAGGCGAGAACTTTTCCCTGAGAAACGGCCTCAATCTCCGCCTTCGTCTCCTCCAGCACATCGGGCCGACGCGCCAGGATGGCGACGTTCGCCCCCGACTCGGCGAATTTCAGCGCCATCGCTTTTCCCATGCCCCGGCTGCCCCCCGTGATCAGCGCGGCCCTGCCGTCCAGTCGAATTTCCATTGAGAATTCTCCAATCAAAAGAAAAAACAAACCCTGAAATTTTCGCTCCTGGCTCTCTGCCTATCCCTCATGCGTGACGATATCGACCTCCGAATGCAGCGTGCGGTGGACCGGACACTTCTCCGCGATCTCAAGGAGGCGGCCTCGCTGATCTTCATCGAGGTCGCCCGTGAGCACGATCTCACGCTCAATCCGGTCGATCCGGCCATCCTCTGTCTCGCATTCCTCGCAATCCTTGGCGTGAATTTTCTCGTGAGACAGGCGCACCCGGACGTGCTCGAGCGGCCATTTCCTGCGTTCGGCGTACATCCGCAAGGTCATCGAGGTGCATGTCCCCAGGCTCGCGAGGAGAAAGTCGTACGGGGAAGGCCCGGCGTCGTTGCCTCCCGCCACACTTGGCTCATCGGCCCGAAGCGTATGCCCGGCCGCCTCGACGCGATTGATGAACTTCCCCCCGCCCGTTTCCGTGACGATGACCTCACCCATCCTGATCTCCCTTCCATTTATCCCGCAAAAGGCGGCGGGAATGGCTCACCGCTCCGGACTTTCCATCTTTCGGGCTTTCCCGGCCCGCGCGAGCCGGCCACACGCCGCCTCCCGGGATTCGCGCGCCGAAGTTTTTATGGTTCGGAGATGACTTTATACAACAGGAAAGAACCCGGCTCTAGCCGGGCAAACCGCGCTCAAGCGGCCCGCTACACGCCCAAATAGAACTTCTTGACCATCTCGTTTTCTCTCAGCTCGTCCGTGTCCTTGCCCTCGAACTCGATCTGGCCGTGGACGATGATGTAGCCCCGGTCGGCGATCTTGACGGCCTGGTTGAAGTTCTGCTCAGCCATGAGGACGGTGAGGTTGTACTTCTCCTTGAGCTCCTGAATCTTCTGGATGACACGGCTCACGAAGATGGGGGCGAGGCCGACGGAGGGCTCGTCCACAAGGAGGATTCGCGGGGCCGACATGAGGGCGCGGGCGACGGCCAGCATCTGCTGCTCGCCGCCGCTCATGCTGCCGGCGAGCTGGTGCTTGCGCTCCTCGAGAATGGGAAAGGCCTCGAAACAGAAGGCGAGGTTCCGGTCGATGTCCTTGCGCGCATCGGGCCGGTAGGCACCCAGGAGGAGATTCTCCTCGACGGTGAGCATGGGAAAGAGCCTCCGGCCCTCGGGCACGAGGGCGACGCCGAGGTTGACGATCTCCTCGGGGGCCTTGCCCGCGAGGTCGACTCTTTCGCCGTCGATCTCGAGGTACAGCTCGCCCCCCGTGTGCGGGAGGATGCCCATGATGCATTTGATCAGGGTGCTCTTCCCGTTGCCGTTCGTGCCGAGGAGGACGACGGTCTCGCCGTCGTTCACTTCGACCGAGACGCCGTGCAGCACCTGCACAGAGCCGTAGCCGGCCTCCAGATTTTTGACGACAATCCTATTCGCCAAGGTAGGCCCTCTCCACTTCCTTGTTGTTCACAACCTCGTCCGGCGTGCCCTCGGCGATCTTCTCCCCGGCATCGAGGACGACGATGCGCTCGGAGAAGCTCATGACGGCGCGCATGATGTGTTCGATCATGATGATGGTGATCCCCCCTTCGTTCAGCTTGAAGAGTATCTCGAGGATGCCGTCCACCTCGTTGGCGGAGAGGCCCGCCATCGCCTCGTCCGAGATGAGGAGCTGGGGCTTGGCCGCCATGGCGCGGGCGAGCTCGAGCTTGCGCATGTCAATCTGTGTGAGGTCGGCCGGTAGTTTGTCCGCCCGATCGGCCAGGCCGATCTGATCGAGAATTTCCATCGCCTCGGAGGCGACATCGGCCCCGTGGGACTTCGCGTGAGCGGTGTACTCGAGCGGGATGCACAGGTTCTCAAGGAGCGTCATGCTGGTGAAGGGCTTGGGAATCTGGAAGCTCCTGGCGATGCCGAGCCGGGTGCGCCGGTAGGCGGGCATCGCGCCGATCTCCGTCCCGGCGAAGAGGATGCTTCCGCCTTCGTTCCGGAGCGCACCCGAGATGCAGTTGATCAGGGTGGTCTTGCCGGAGCCGTTCGGGCCGATGAGGCCGAAGCGCTCGTTTTTCTCCACGTGCAGGCTGACATCGGTGAGAGCATGAAAGCCGCCAAAGCGTTTTGTCACGTTCCGGATTTCAAGAAGCTTTTCGGCCATCAGGCGCTCCTCCCCATGGCCCGGCCACGCAGCTTCCGGAAGAGGCCCACAAGGCCTTCCGGAGCGAACACCACAAAACCGACAAGGAGGCTCCCCACGATGAGGAGGTTCATCTCGGCCGAGAGGGTGACAGTGGCAATCTGCTGCGCCGTCCCGACGAGCACGGCGCCGATCAGTGGCCCGAGCCATGTCGTCGTCCCCCCGACCATGGGCATCGCCAGGCTGTTCACGGCGTAGTCGAGGTGAAAGGCCGAACTCGGCTCGATGAAAACAACAAAGTAGGAAAACGGGGCTCCGGCGATGCCCATCATGGCGCCGCTCACCGTCGTCGCGAAGAGCTTGAGCTTGAGGATGGGAACACCCATGCACTCGGCCGCCTCTTCGTTGTCGCGGATGGCGGCCATCCCCCGTCCCACCCAGGAGTTTTCTATCAGCCAGGCAACAAATACCGCGGCGACGGCCAGCGACGCCATGACGAAAAAAAGGAATTCGTCGTAGTTCGAGAAAAAGGGAACGCTCCTCGGCTTGAGGATGGCGGTCCCCGCGCCCCCGCCCACGAATTCCCAGTTCGTCATGAACATCTGCAGCACCACCGCGAGGGCCAGCGTGGCGATCGAGAAGAACACCCCCCTGAGCCGGAGGGTTAGGTAGCCGATCCCCAGGCCCAGAAGGCCCGAGACCGCCCCTCCCGCGACGAGCAGCACGTACAGGGGCGGCTTCCAGAGCTTGATCAGCGCGACGGCCGTGTAGGAGCCCATGGCGAAAAATGCCGCCGTCCCGAAGTTCACGTAGCCGGTGTAGCCGCCCAGGATGTTCCAGGCGGTCGCCAGGACGACATACTGCAAAACCACGTAGGAGGCCTTGTAATAGTAGCGGTTCTCCATCGAGTTTGTGATCAGGAAAGCCACAAGGACGACGGCGAGCGCCACCGCGATGTGCAGGAGATGCCCTTTGCTCTTCAAGAGGCTACCTCCCGAACAGGCCGGCGGGACGGACCGCCAGGCAGATCAGCAAAATGCCGAACGAGACGGCCAGCGCCCACGACGGGCCGATAAACGACGCCGTGAAGCTCTCGGCCACCCCGATGATCAGCGCGGCGAGGAAGACGCCGCTCATGCTCCCGAGGCCGCCCAGAACCGTGATGGCGAACACGCGCCCGATGTACTCCCGCCCGATGGCCGGCTCGACGGGCCCGATGATGATCAGAAGGGAGCCTGCGAGGGTGGCGGTGGCGATGCCGATGCCGAAGGCGATCGTCTTGATCCGGATGGGATCGGCGCCCATGAGCCGGACGGCCAGGCTGTCCTGCGCCACGCCCATGACGGCCTTCCCGAAAAAAGTCTTCGAGAGGAACTGGTAGAGCCCAATGGTCAGCGCGGTGCCCACCAGGAAAGGAACGAACAGCCGCCAGGCAACGCCGAGAGAGCCGATGTGGAAGGTTTTGCCGATGTAGGGGGCGCGCACGAGGCGGTAATCGACGCCGAAGGTGATGATCAGAAGCACTTCGATCAGGAAGAAAATCCCGAAGAAAAAGACCAGCCCGCGCAGCGATTCCGCCCCCGTTTTTTCGAAGACGTTGTAGTAGATGCGGTAGACGGCGACGCCCAGAAAATAGAACGGCACCGCGAAGAGCAGCCCCGCCAGTATCGGATCGACGCCGAAATTCTCGTTCACATAAAACGTCAGATAGGAGCCGAAAATGATGAACGCCGGATGGGCGATGTTGACGACATCCAGCAGGCCGAACGAAAGGGAGAGCCCAAGGCTGAACGCCGCGTAGAACCCGCCCAGCAGGAGACCGGCCACCAGCGCGTTGATGAAAAGTTCAAAGGAAAACATGAAATCTCTCGTACCCGGACCTCGCGGAGAAAGAGGCACGCGCATCGAACAGGCGCGGCCCCTCCCCCGTCAGGCCGTATCGTTTACTTGAAGGGGTATTGAATTTTTCCCGACTTGACGCTGTCCGGATACAGAACGGGCATCACGCCCGCCTTGTTGAACTGGTTGATGTCGCCGGATTTCGTGATCCCCTGGAACTGGACCATGAGGGCCCGGGAGTTCGCCCACTCGCCGTTCTTACCGAACTTGACCTTGCCGACGACGGTGCTGTGGGTGTTCTTCCGGATGTAGTCGGCGATCTTCTGCTGATCGAAGCCCTTCGTCGCCTCGATGGCCTGCCCCAGAATCTGCACATAGGCGTAGGCGAACGGCGGCAGGTAGTAGCCGAGCGGGTCGAGCTTCGCCCCGGGCGCCTTGGCCTGATATTTCTTCAGGAACGCGTTGACGCCGGGGAAGTTCAGGGTCTTTTCGGGGACCCAGAAATGGTAGTTCACGATGTTGTTCAGCATCGGCCCGAGGTTCATCTGGATGGCGGTGAACTGGAGGCCGACCATGCCGCCACCGAACATCTTCGCGTTCAGGCCCACCTCGCGGACCGCCTTGGTGATGCCGACCGAACCGGGGGGATAGGAGCCGATGTACACCATGTCCGGGTTCGCGGCCTTGATGGCCCGGACTACCGGCGTGAAGTCCGGTGTTCCGGGCGGGTAGGTCTTGTCGTAGACGATCTTCAGGCCGTACTTCTTGGCGTTCGCCCGCGCACCCGCGACGGCGTTCCGCGCGAACTCGGCGTCCGCCGAGAGCAGGGCGATCGTCCTGGGCTTGGGGCTCTGCTTCTTCGCGATCTCGAAGAAGCCCCTCGACCAGTCGGTCTTGGGGCTCGGCCCGGAGGGCATGATCTGGAAGTAGTTCGGGTACTTGAACTTCGCGTTCGCCGCGAGACCAAACAGGGTCATGAAGACCATGTTCCGCTCCATGACGATCGGAAGCGCGGGCACGATGAGGTTCGTTCCGTACCCCGAGACGACGAAATCCACCTTGTCCACGTCGAGCATCTTGGCGTAGATGCCGGGCACGTTGGCGGGCTTGGTCTGATCGTCGTAGTAGACCAGCTCGACCTTTCGCCCGAGGAGGCCGCCCTTTTTGTTCACATCCTCGGCCCAAATCTGCATGGCGAGCAGCGCCGCCTTGCCGGCCGCGGCGAGACCGCCGGTGAGCGCCATGCTGAAGCCGATCTTGAGCGGCTTGGCGGCATGCGCCGCGGGCGCGCCGAACGATACCACCATCCAAACGGCCAACAGGGCCACCATCCACACGCGAGATGCCATTCTAATTTTCTGCATCCTCTCACTCCTCCCCTCTTCCGTTGGCCCCAAGCCGGGCGGGACCCCGCCCCCTAAGACCGCAGGTTTGCGTATGAGAGAGAGACAAAAACACAAACTGCCCCCCTCCCCGGCCGTACGGCCGGTTTCTTCCGATATGATGTAAAAAGGACGCCGCTATAGTACGGGATATCGCCGGAAAAACAACCCGGAATTTTCCCCGGACGAACCCGGAGAACGGCCTACAAAAAAAGGCGGAGCCCGCGATGGGCCCCGCCCCGGATGAATCGGTGGTCGATGCGGCCGATCAGATTCCCTTCGGCCGGGGAGCGGTCTTTTTCTTCTTCCGGCCGCCCG